>JAZNAW010000020.1:0-7077 GCA_045586745.1 Candidatus Cryptobacteroides sp. | reverse complement strand
TCCTCTTCGTACACAATCTCTGCACCACGCTCCTTGAGGTAGTTAGTGTACTTTGCGACCGCTTCCTTCATCTGAGCATCAGACAAAACGGGAGTTGCAATGAAAACGGTTTCGTACTGTTTAAGCATTTTGTTTGTAATTAATTGTTTTATAATAATTTGCGCCCATTTCAGAGGACTCAATCCACCAAAATGGGCTGCAAATATAGGAATAAATGTTTAATATTCAAACTATTTCACAGGAATGTTTGCAAGAACCGCCTTGAGGAATTCCCAGCACTTTGCCACTGAAGGGATGTTGGCGCGCTCGTCAGGGCTGTGAGGGCTCATGAGGGTAGGACCGCATGATACCATATCCCAGTTCGGATAAGCGCCGCTGAGGATACCGCACTCGAGACCTGCATGGATGGCCATCACTGCCGGTTCCTTGCCGTAGAGGTCGTTGTAGACCTTCTTCATTGTAGCAAGGATAGCAGAATCAGGGTTTGGAGCCCAGCCTGAATATCCTCCTGCAAACGAAGTCTCTATACCGGCAAGAGCAAATATTGCCTCGAACTTCTGTGCAAGCGCCTCCTTTGCCGTATCTACAGAACTTCTCATAAGGGTCTTCACAGAGAACTCGCCTGCCTCTATCTTCACCATCGCAAGATTGTTGGAAGTCTCGACGAGACCCGGCATCTCGCTGCTCATACGCTCAACTCCGTCAGGACATGCAAGGATAGCGCGTACGAAACGTACTGCATCTTCCTCAGGAACATACTTGCACTCATCTCCGCCACAGCACTCGCCTTCAGCGCACTCGTATGGCTTGAAGATAAATTCAGAATCAGGATCCGTTCCGGCATATTCAGCCTTTATTTCCGCTGCCACTCGCTCAAACACTGCCTTTGCAGCATCAACCTTATCAGCAGGAACATATACGGTAGCGAAAGCCTCACGAGGAATGGCATTTCTCAAAGTACCGCCCTCGAGGTCGAGGAGCTTCACATCGGCCTCTGTCATGAGCGCATAAAGCACGCGTGCGGCAACCTTGTTGGCATTTCCTCTGTAAAGGATGATGTCCATGCCAGAGTGACCTCCCTTGAAGCCCTTTACAGCAAGAGACCAGCATTCCCACCCTGCCTGAGGCTCGGCCGGAACATATGCAGCGGACGCAGATGCGTCAAGACCACCTGCACATCCTACATAAAGCTCACCCTCTGTCTCAGAGTCGAGATTGATGAGGATATCGCCCTGAAGGACACCTGGCTTGAGAGCCATTGCACCTGTCATTCCTGTTTCTTCATCAATGGTGCAGAGAAGTTCGATCGGGCCATGCTTGATATCAGAAGACTCAAGGACAGCCATCGCCATAGCGAGACCAAGACCGTTGTCAGCTCCGAGTGTCGTACCCTTCGCCTTCACCCAGTCACCGTCGATCCATGTCTGGATAGGGTCCTTAAGGAAGTCGTGGACAGTGTCCGCGTTCTTCTGCGGCACCATGTCGATATGACCCTGAAGGATCACACCCTTCATATTCTCGCAACCAGGGGTGGCCGGCTTACGGATGATGATGTTTCCGACCTCGTCCTTGATTGTCTCAAGACCATGTTCCTTTCCCCAATTGTACATATACTCGACTGCAAGCTCCTCATGCTTTGATGGGCGAGGAATCTGTGTCAGCGCATAAAAGTTCTTCCACACTATCTGTGGATCAAGTTCCTTGATTGTCATAATTTATGTTGTTAGTTATTCATTACTGCAATGTCGCATTGACCGGCATCGTACTCAGGACTCCAAGCTGATATACAGGCACGCGGCTCTGGAACAGGAGGTCTGCACCGTCCTTGACCTTGACGGTACATACAGACGGTATCATATACCTTACGACAGGAGTCTTGGAAACCACAGGAATTTCCTGAGGCACAGCAACCTCCTGAGGAACAAGCTCCATCACCACCGGTCTTCCGGAAAGATTGTCCGCAGGTACCGGACCTGCCGTATCAGATATTCTGAAAACCACATACATCTGGCTCTCTCTTTCTGCAGACGGCACTACATCAAAGCTCATGCACTTGGTCTGATAATCCGAATATCCTGTAAACAGAGAAAGATATTCCTCTTCAAGACGTGTAAGTTCTGCAACCGCAGCACCCATGGCCTCTCCGCTGTATGTAGCATCCGTGTCGCCTGTAACGATCTGAAGCCTCTGCTCACGAAGGCTGACTATCATACGGGCAGCCTCCGAGGCCTTCTGCTCAAGAGTCTTCTCAACCACCATGTTCTGCTGTACGGACACCCTGCTGTATGCATCGTCCTTCCTCTCGCCACGATAGAGGGTAGTAGCCTCCGATGTCAGATTGGAAGACACTCCTCTGTCAGAAAAGTCTCCGGAAACAGACACTGGGAAACGCCAGGTCTGCCCTGCTCCAAGTCCGCCGTCAGCGAATGACACGAGCCCAGCCGAAGACAGCTTCAGAAAGGCAAGATCGGGAGCATTCTTCCTGACTGCAAGAGTATATCTCCTGCTGAGGTCAGCCTCAACCATAGGCACAAGACTCAGGCCGGTGATCTCGCATTTTGTCTCATCCTTCTGCCTTACCTTTATTCCAAGGTACTTCTCTGCATATTTTGCATAAGGACCTGCATGGAAACTCTCCTGGACAGCCTCCACTTCCAGCACAAGGGCTGTAGAAGGCAGCGAATATGTCACATATCCTTCAGGATCCGATGACTTCCGGGCCGAAGCGACAACAGGCATTGCAACCGAAGCCATCACCAAAAGCGTTCTGATTATTCTCTTCATATCATTCATGTTTTTACCGTTTCCGGTCATAAAACTTTTATTATCAGGGAATTGAACCAGACCAGTCCGGATATCGGACAAGGAAACACATTCAATTTGCCCCATGAAATAGCAAATATACCTATTTTCCTTCTGATTTCCGATATTTTGCCTGTAAATTAAATTTATTATCTTTGCACGATTCAGATTTGGAACGGACATTAAGACAAACTATTAATATTCCAAAAACACATGTTACTATTCATTTCTAATCTTTGGGCAAACAATCGGCCTATGGCGATTCTGCTCGCGATCCTGGTGGTAGTGATACCTTTCATGGTGTTCTACATAAACAAGGCACGTAAGGAACACCCTAAGGGACTGATTGCAGCCGCATTGAGCAACATGGGAGAACGTTTCGGATATTACATCATGAATGCAGTGCTTCTCCTGTTCATCTGCTCGAAATTCGGCATCAGCGACAGTGCTGCAGGATGGATCTATTCGGTCTTCTACTTCCTGATCTACGTACTCAGCCTTCCTGGCGGCATCATCGCTGACCGTACACAGAACTACAAGGGAACCATCATCGCCGGACTCCTTGTCATGGCAGCTGGTTACGGAATCCTTTCAGTCCCTGTATTCGCGGAAACAGCGGGCGTGTCATGGGTACTCGTACTTACCTGCGCAGCGCTCTTCATCATCGCATTCGGTAACGGTCTCTTCAAAGGAAACCTTCAGGCGCTCGTGGGACAGATGTACGACAACTTCGAGGCTGAAGCAGCGAAGAAAGGACCGGAGGCTCTTGCCGAAGCCAAGGACAAGCGCGATTCCGGATTCCAGATATTCTATGTATTCATAAACATCGGTGGTGTGATCGCTCCGTTCATCGCACCTCTTCTGCGAAGCTTCTGGCTCAAGATCCACAATCTTGCATATAATTCAGACCTCCCACGTCTCTGCCACATGTTCATCAAGGACCCTGCTGCTGTGACAGGAACTGACGCTGAGAACCTCAGCAAGCTCGCAACTGAAGTAGGACATACCGGTGTAACAGATGCAGCGTTCTGCAACAATTACCTTGAGATCTTCAACACAGGTGTGCATTTCTCATTCATTGCATCAGTGCTTGCGATGCTCATCTCCCTCGGTATCTTCATCGCAATCAAGAAGAAGCTTCCTAACCCTGCAAAGAAGGAGAAGGCTGCAGTAGCAGACTACACTCCAGAGGAAAGGGAGGCGAATGCAAAGGAGATCAAGCAGAGACTTTATGCACTCTTCGCAGTTCTCGGCGTAGCTGTATTCTTCTGGTTCTCATTCCATCAGAACGGTCAGTCACTCTCGATCTTCGCCCGTGACTTCGTGACGACAGCATCTATTCCGCCTGAAATCTGGCAGTGCATCAACCCTCTGTTCGTGATCATCCTCACACCTGTGATCATGTGGATATTCGGAAGCCTTGCAAGCAAGGGCAAGGAGGTTTCGACTCCTAGAAAGATCGCTATCGGTATGTTCATAGCAGCATGCTCATATATCCTTCTCATGGTAGTGGCAATGGTTCAGGGTTATCCTTCTGGAGACGAGTTCAGAAGTCTTTCTGACGCAGTGAAGATGTCTATGAAATCAAGCCCTATGGTGCTTATCGCAACTTACTTCTTCCTGACAGTTGCGGAGCTCTTCATCTCACCTCTCGGACTTTCGTTCGTGTCGAAGATCGCTCCTCGCCACCTTCAGGGTATCTGCCAGGGTCTCTGGCTTACAGCTACCGCTATCGGTAACCTGTTCATCGCTCTGGGAGTTACAATGCTCAACAACTTCCCACAGCAGTGGATGTGCTGGGCTGTATTTGCCGGATTCTGCCTCATTTCCATGGGTGTCATGCTCGGCATGGTCAAGTGGCTTGAGAAAGTAGCAGCATAATCTAAATCAACACAATATGTTCAAAGGTCAACCAAAAGGACTCTTTGCCCTTGCGCTCGCCAACACCGGCGAGCGCTTCGGCTATTACACCATGCTGGCCATCTTCCTCCTGTTCATCCAGGCGAAGTTCGGCTTCAGCGCTGCGGCAGCCAGCAACATCTACGCTATTTTCCTGGCCCGAGTATATTTCATGCCTTTCTTCGGCGGTATCCTCGCTGACAAGATCGGATATGGAAAGTGCGTGACAATCGGTATCGGAGTAATGTTCCTCGGATATCTCTGTCTCGCAATCCCTACAGCTCCGGACATGGCAGGCAAGATCATCATGTTCGGCGCCCTCACTCTTATCGCGATCGGTACAGGTCTGTTCAAAGGCAACCTCCAGGTGATGGTCGGAAACCTCTATGACGATCCGAAATATTCTGCCAAGAGAGATGCGGCGTTCAGCCTTTTCTATATGGCCATCAATGTAGGTTCAATGTTCGCACCTTCAATGGCAAAGGCAATGACGAACTGGTCTCTCAACAAGTACGACCTTGTCTATAACGCCAATGTACCTGCACTGGCCCATCAGGTGATGGACGGGACAATCACTGCAGAGAACCTTTCAAGGCTGCAGGGAATCGCAGAGACAATGCCCGGCGCCGCCGGTATGGACATGGCGGCATTCGCACCATACTATATCGAGAGACTCTCGACCGCATATAACGGAGGCTTTGCCGTAGCATGTGTTTCACTCATACTTTCAGTACTCATCTATTACGGATGCCGCTCATGGTTCAAGCATGCTGACGTGAACGCAAAACAGGCGAAGGCATCAAATCCAACCGCTGAAACAGAGCTCACTCCGGCTCAGACAAAGAGCCGCATCGGAGCCCTTATCTTCGTATTTGCAGTGGTTATCTTCTTCTGGATGGCATTCCACCAGAACGGTGCGACAATGACATTCTTTGCCCGTGACTATACTGCCAGCAGCGTTGAAGGCGGTATGAGGATCGGATTCAACATATGGTGCCTCGCGCTCATCGCAGCGTCTGTCTACACCCTTTTCGGAATATTCCAGTCTGACACAAAGAAAGGAAAGATTACAAACGGAGTCATCACAGCAGGTCTCTGGGCGGCAGCCGCAGCACTCTATTTCAGAATGCCTGCGCTGGTAAACATCCAGCCTTCTGACTTCCAGCAGTTCAATCCTTTCTATGTGGTGGCTCTCACACCGGTATCCCTTGCAATCTTCGGAGCACTCGCGAAGAAGGGCAAGGAGCCTTCTGCGCCTCGTAAGATCGGCCTCGGAATGTTTGTCGCAGCTGCAGGATTCCTTATCCTTGCGATAGGTTCAATGGGACTTGCATCACCTAAAGAACTCGGAGGAACCGTAAGTCCTGACCTTGTTTCTCCGGCATGGCTCATCAGCACTTACCTCGTACTTACTTTCGCAGAGCTTCTCCTTTCTCCGATGGGTATCTCATTCGTATCAAAGGTCGCTCCTCCAAAGTACAAGGGCATGATGATGGGAGGATGGTTCGCCGCCACCGCCATCGGTAATTACCTCGTGGTAGTGCCCGGATTCCTCTGGATGAGCGTACCTCTCTGGACTATCTGGGTTGTACTCATCTCAATCTGCGTACTCGCAGGTCTCTTCATGTTCATCAACATGAAGCGTATTGAATCAGCTACTGAATAATCAGGCAACACCTTGAAATATTATGGTCGGCCACGCTCTGTGACCGACCATTTTTATTATATTTGCATTTCTTATGGACGAAGCGCTGAAAAACATCCTCATCGAGTGGGCCCACGAATACAATGACCCTAAATACTTTCAGGAAGACCCTATAATCTTCCCGACACGTTTTGCGCAGATGTACAGAAATGGAGAAGCCGGTCTTGCAGATGTGGAGATTTCCGCGCTTCTGTCGGCCCATCTTGCATGGGGCCGCAGAAGCATGATTGTCAGAGATTGCGGCAGAATGTTCGACGAGATGGGATGGAAGCCGTATGAATATGTGATGAACGGCGAATACCGCGACGAGAACTCAAGCATGCACAGAACTATAAAATGGAGCGATTTTGCGGCGATCTGCACTCGTCTGAAGACAGTCTACAGCAGCATGGACAGTATCGAAAGACTCACGGATACAGATATCAGATGCGGAATCTTCGGACAGAAGGAAGACAGGAAGGCACCGAACAAGAAGATAAGCATGATGCGCAGATGGCTCACCAGAGACGACGGGAAGGTTGACCTCGGAGTATGGAGAAATTCAATGAAGACAGACCTCATCCTTCCGCTTGACGTACATGTATACACCCAGGCCACTGCCCTGGGGCTTACAAGCCGCCGACAGAAGGACATCGTGACCGCCCATGAGATAACGGACGCATTCCGCGAGA
>JAZNAW010000019.1:0-2186 GCA_045586745.1 Candidatus Cryptobacteroides sp. | reverse complement strand
ACACCATCGTGAACAACGGAGAGACCAAGGCCGTCGGAGTGAACGGAACAGTTCCGTCAAAAAAGACCATCAAGGACAGGTCATATCCATATTGCACTGAAATATATGCGGCAGTAAGAGCAGACATCGACCGCACCTCCCTCGCCTGGCTTCTCTTCGAATACCTATCCTCCGGCTCCGGCATCAGGATAATCGAAGAAAGCGGGTATATAAGATTATGACCCGACGATAACATCCCGATATTTTTTCGGGACAGGTATCTATGCTTAATACTTAAGTCTGTAGCCTATACCTCTGATGCTTTCGATCTCTACGGTCGAGTCGGACTTGAAGTGATTTCGCAGACGGGTGATATAGACATTGAGGCTGCGGAGGTTGAAGTAGTTGTCGTCGCCCCAGAGTTCCTTCAGGAGGGCTGATGAGTTTACTGTCCTGCCGGAATCACGGCATAGTCTGAGCAGGACTTCCGCTTCCCTTGCCGGGAGTATTATCTCGCACTGATCCACCTTCAGGAGCTTTGTCGAAGGGAAGAATTCATATCGGCCTATCTGATAGACGGTCTCAGAGGTTTCCTGCATCTGGACCCTTCCGGCCAGGGCCTTGATACGCACTATCAGTTCGTCGATGGCAAAGGGCTTCTTCAGGAAGTCGTTGCCTCCGGTCTCGAATCCCTTGACCACATCCTCCGTCGCGGAGAGTGCGGTAAGGAAAAGAATCGGGGTGCTGCACCCTTCGTTACGGAGTTTCTTAGCGAGGGAATAGCCGTCAAGGTTTGGCATCATTATGTCGCTGACGATGACGTCAAACGACTCTTTCCTGACGGCTTCCAACGCCTGGATGCCGTCGTATGCAAGGCGCACATCGAAGCTTCTGTCGGAGAGTGTGTCCGACAGAATTTCTGCGAGCATCTGCTCGTCCTCTACTATGAGTATCTTTATATTATTGCTCATCTCCCGGAAGTTTGATGGTTACGGTCGTGCCTTTACCGACACGGCTTCTGATCGATATCGTTCCCTTATGCAGTTCGACAACCTGCTTTGCATAGTACAGTCCAAGACCATATCCTCTGACAGTATGGACATCTCCGGTCGGTACGCGGTAGAACTTCTCGAAGATATGGCCAAGATGTTCTTTCGCAATTCCGCATCCGTTGTCCTCGATCTCTATGGTCACTTCATTGTCTTTATTGAAGACTCTGATGCCTACGACCGGGTCTGCTGAATATTTGACGGCATTGTCTATGACTGTGGCAAGGAGGTTCTTGATATGGAATTCATCCGCCAAGATCATTATATGCTCAGCACAGTCTATGTTAAACACAGGTTTCTTCCCTATGTTCATCCCAGCTCCTTGAATGAGTCCGCTGATGATTTCCTGAAGATAGACGACAGTAGGATTATATTTGTATTCCCTGCCCTCTACAGACACAGAAAGAATGTGTTCGACCATAGTCGAGAGTTGGGTCAGCTGGGTTTCCACGATCTCAAGATAACGGCTCCTTCTGTCAGGATTCGCATCTGCGGAGAAATTGCGAAGGGCATCAGTCGCTGTAACGGCAACGGATATCGGGGTCTTCAGTTCGTGGGTTATGTTGTGCGTGAAGTCACGCCGCATCTCTTCCAGAGTCTTCTGACGGAACATTGTCCTGACCAGATATATAAGTACGCCAGCGAGAAGAATGATGATGGCGACCGACGATGCAATAAGCCCACACATCCTGCCGAGAAACACCTTGAAGGGCGTCTCGATGGAAACCATAAGGGAATACGAGCCGTCATCATCAATAGGAACGACAGTCGTCAGAGGATTGTTCAGAACCGGCCTCTCCCCTCTTGTCATTACCACCCTCGAGTCGCCTGCATCGTGGAAAAGCACCTCCGCATAATATGGCTGCAATGCATCCAGTTCCATCAGGTTCGGCTCGAAGTAGAGACTAAAGTCGTCAAGATTGATCTTGATATACTTGGCATCGGCAAGTCCAGGGATAGCATCCATACGGAACGCCTTGTATATACTCTTATATATGGCTGATTCCACTCTTCGCTTGAAGTCTGTCACGGAATCGTTATACATACGGTACACCCATACGGACTGCACCATCGCAAGGCAAAGCAGGGACACAATCGCCAGGATTGATATGTTTCTGAAGTATTTTCGTGACATTTTCAATGGATTTATTGCAAAAG
>JAZNAW010000018.1:0-11880 GCA_045586745.1 Candidatus Cryptobacteroides sp. | reverse complement strand
ATCAAGGCCGCTGTAAAGGGCACTATGAAGGTGATGAACGGCAAGCCTGTTACATTCCGTCTCCTCGACCCACCTCTCCACGAGTTCGTTCCTCAGACTGAAATCAAGAAGAACGAGCTTGCAGAGGAACTCCATATCACTGTAGGCGAGATCGAGAAGCGTGGTGAGTCACTCCATGAGGTAAACCCTATGATGGGTCACCGTGGTGTACGTCTCCACATCACATATCCGATGATTTCAGAGACTCAGTTCCGCGCTATCTTCACTGCAGCTGCTGAGCTCAAGAAGGAAGGATATACTCCTAAGCCTGAGATCATGGTTCCTGTAACCATTTCAGAGCGCGAGCTCCGTTTCCAGAAGGCTATCTGCGAGAAGATCAAAGCTGAGGTTGAGGGTCAGTTCGGATTCGAGATCGAGTACATGTTCGGTACAATGATCGAGATCCCACGTGCTGCCCTCACTGCTGACCGTATGGCCAAGACTGCAGAATTCTTCTCATTCGGTACAAACGACCTTACTCAGATGACATTCGGATTCTCACGTGACGACGTAGGAACCTTCATGGGTGACTACCTCGGCAACAAGATCCTCGACGCCGACCCATTCAAGACTCTCGACCAGAAGTCTGTAGGTAAGCTCGTTGACTACGCAGTGAAGGAAGGTCGCGGTACACGCAACGGTCTCAAGTGCGGTATCTGCGGTGAGCACGGTGGTGATCCTGCATCAGTTGAGTTCTGCTACCATATCGGTCTCAACTACGTGTCATGCTCTCCATTCCGAGTTCCTATCGCACGCCTCGCTGCGGCACAGGCTGCAATCAAGGCAAGCAAGTAATCTTTACGATTATATGAAAAAACAGGTTGTCGGTCATACCGATAACCTGTTTTTTTATATCTTTGCACAGTTACAAAAATATCAGACATGAAAAGACTTACATCAATTCTTATAATCATAATGCTGTTGGATGTCACATCAGCATTCGGATGGGGTGCAAAGGGCCATGATATCGTTGCCGCAATCGCCGAACAGCATCTTACCTGCAAAGCCAAAAGGAAGATAAACAAGCTTCTGGACGGCAAATCCATAGTATATTACTCATCATGGATGGACAATATCCAGAACTCTCCATATTGGGAAAACGGATACAACAAGACCCAGACATGGCATTATGCAAATGTCGACAAGGGTCTTACCTACCAGACCATGACCAGGAATCCTGACGGAGATGTGGTGCAGGGTCTTGAGATGCTGACAAAAGAAATGAAGGACAATTACGACAATCTGACTGACAGCATGAGGGTTGACTATCTGAAGATGATAGTCCATATGGTCGGAGACCTCCACTGCCCTATGCATGCCGGAAGACTCAGCGACCGCGGAGGCAACGGCACCAAGGTCATGTGGTTCAGGGAAAACACAAACCTCCATTCGGTATGGGACAGCAAGATGATAGATTCAGCTCGCAAATGGAGTTACACAGAATGGTGTGAAAACCTTGACAGGACTGACAGGAAATACAGGAAGTCAGTAATGTCAGGCTCATATGAAGAATGGTTCATGAAGACAGTTGAAGAGGCTGCGAAACTGTATGACTATGTTGAAGCTACAGGAGAAATCGTACCGATGCTCTCATACCAGTATGTTTATGATTTCACCCCTCTCCTCGAAGAACAGCTCCTGAATGCCGGCTACCGCCTGGCATATGTGCTGAATGAGATATTCAAGTAAAAAAATGAGGCCGCTGAAATTCAGCGGCCTCAATAATTTATAGGCAGGAATTAGAGAGTGAAGTACTCGCAATCCTTGCCGCAGCGTGTCTCAACCACTACATTGAGCTTACCCTCACGAGCAAGCCAGCCGAGTGCAGTATAGAAGTCTGCGCTAGCGAGACCTGTCTCCTTCTTGAGCTTTGACTCAGTCATCTTACCGTTTGTGTTGAGGGCGTTCCAGATAACGCCTGCGTTGTTTCCAATGTTGCTGATTTCCATAATAATCAATCTGTTTAAGTTTGTAACCTGACCGACACCAAAATTGTGTCAGTAACACTATAACTAACTAGTTTTCAAGACGCAAAGATAATACAAAATTTAAACATACTGACATTTTAACAAAAAGTTAACAAAATCACGGAATTGGATTTATCAAAAAATATCACAAACTTTGCATTGTAAATGCGGGTGTAGCTCAGTGGTAGAGCATCGGCTTCCCAAGCCGAGGGCCGCGGGTTCGACCCCCGTCACCCGCTCTAGATTCCTTTCCATGACGCAGGCACAGGAGCCTCCACCGTCATCTTCTCCTTCCTGACCGGATGCACGAATGTAATGCGACGGGCATGAAGCGAAATGCCCCCATCCGGATTAGAGCGAGGTGCTCCATATTTAAGGTCTCCCTTTATAGGACAGCCCAGATAGGAGAGCTGGCAGCGGATCTGGTGATGTCTTCCGGTAAGCAGTTCAACCTCCACAAGCCAGTATCTGTCTGTCTTTCGTATCTGACGATAATTGAGTCTTGCCAGCTTTGCATCCTTGCGCATCGCACCAGGACGACATATGTATGACTTGTTCTGCTTCTCGTTACGCCACATCATATTCTCAAGATGTCCCTCCGCAGGATCCGGTTCCGCACAGACTAGAGCCCAGTAATGTTTATGCACATCTGATTCCCGGAACATGGCGTTAAGCCTCTCAAGAGCTTTGGAAGTCTTGGCAAGAACGGTGATTCCGCTGACAGGACGGTCCAGACGATGAGGCAGGCCCATGAAGACCTGTCCTGGCTTGGAGTCCCTCTGGGCAATGAATGCCTTATATTTTTCACTTAAAGGTTCATCCCCTGTCTTGTCTCCCTGGACAATCTCCCCCACCTTCTTGTTCACGACCAGAAGGTGATTGTCCTCATATAATATTCTTGATGCGAGGTCATCGAATTCCTCGCGTGGCAGTTGTCTGTAAATCATGTCGCAAAAATAGCAAATATGTCATTATACAGAACTTGTTGTCACGGAAAAACTGACATTTTGACATATATTTCGACTCACAGGAGCTTGGCACAAGTTTCGATACTACCCTGAGCGTCCTTCAGGACTTTTACAAGATTATAATTTAAATAAAAAGAATATAACATTATGGGAAAAATCATTGGAATCGACCTTGGAACCACGAACTCATGCGTGGCAGTAATGGAAGGTAACGAGCCTGCAGTCATCATCAACAACGAGGGACAGAGAACAACTCCTTCTGTAGTTGCATTCACTGACGGCGGCGAAAGAAAAATCGGAAACCCTGCAAAACGTCAGGCAATCACAAATCCTCACAAGACCATCTTCTCCATCAAGAGATTCATGGGAGAGAAGTACAGCCAGGTATCAGTGGATATCGCGCGCGTACCTTATAAGGTAGTAAAGGGTGACAATGACACTCCACGCGTGGACATCGACGGACGTCTCTATTCTCCGCAGGAAATCTCTGCAATGATTCTCCAGAAGATGAAGAAGACAGCTGAGGAGTATCTCGGCCAGGAAGTATCGGAGGCAGTCATCACAGTTCCTGCATACTTCTCTGACTCACAGCGTCAGGCAACAAAGGAAGCAGGTAAGATTGCAGGTCTTGAAGTAAAGCGTATCATCAACGAGCCTACTGCAGCAGCGCTTGCATATGGTCTTGACAAGATGAACAAGGACATGAAGGTTGCAGTATATGACCTTGGCGGCGGTACATTCGATATCTCCATCATGGAGCTCGGAGACGGAGTATTCGAGGTTCTCTCTACAAACGGTGACACACACCTCGGAGGTGATGACTTCGACCAGGTGATCATCGACTGGCTCGCTTCTGAATTCGCAGCTGAGAACAGCGGAATCGATCTCAAGAAGGACCCTATGGCTCTTCAGAGACTCAAGGAGGCTGCAGAAAAGGCCAAGATCGAACTCTCAAGCCAGACATCTACAGAAATCAACCTCCCTTACATCATGCCTGTCGACGGCGTTCCAAGACACCTTGTAAAGACCCTTACAAGAGCTAAGTTCGAGCAGCTGGCAGACAATCTCATCCAGAAGACCGTAGAGCCATGCCGCAAGGCGCTCCAGGATGCAGGTATAAGCGCATCTGACATTGACGAGATCCTCCTCGTAGGTGGTTCTACCCGTATTCCTGCAATTCAGGCTGTGGTAGAGAAGTTCTTCGGAAAGGCTCCTAACAAGAGCGTGAACCCTGACGAGGTCGTAGCCATGGGTGCTGCAATCCAGGGTGGTGTGCTTGCAGGTGATGTGAAGGACGTGCTTCTTCTCGACGTAACTCCGCTTTCACTCGGTATCGAGACTCTCGGAGGCGTGATGACAAAGCTCATCGAGGCAAACACTACAATCCCTACAAAGAAGTCACAGGTATTCTCTACAGCCGCTGACAACCAGCCTGCAGTAGATGTGCATGTCCTTCAGGGAGAACGTCCTATGGCAAAGGACAACAAGCTTATCGGAAACTTCATCCTTGACGGTATCGCACCGGCTCCAAGAGGTGTTCCTCAGATCGAGGTGACATTCGACATCGACGCCAACGGTATCCTCAACGTATCTGCAAGAGACAAGGCTACAGGCAAGGAGCAGAACATCAGGATCGAGGCTTCATCAGGACTTTCAGAGGCTGAAATCCAGAGAATGAGGGACGAGGCCAAGGCGAACGAGGCTGCTGACCAGGCAGAGAAGGAGCGCATCGACAAGATCAACAACGCTGATGCAATGTGCTTCCAGACAGAAAAGAACCTCAAGGAGTATGGAGACAAGATCCCTGCAGACAAGAAGACTGCAATCGAGAATGCAATGAACTCACTCAAGGAGGCTGTCAAGAACCAGAACATCGCTGACATCGACAGATATAATGCTGAACTCGAAGGTGCATGGCACGCGGCTTCTGAGGATATGGCAAGAGCTACTCAGGCCGGGCCTCAGCCAGGCGCACAGCAGGGTCCTTTCCAGGGCGGTGCTGACAACGGCAACGACGTAGAGGAGCAGTAAGATCCGGTATACAGAAACGACAGAAGGGCATCACATGATGCCCTTCTGTCGTTTCTGTAACATAAAATAAATCTTTGCATGATAAAATAAATTTTAAAAATGTTTCGGAGACTAAAAAACAGAAAAATATGCTGAATCTTTTTTATGATCTGATGATGGTTCCATCCATTGGAAATACTTTTGGAGAAAAAAGGATTCAAGATGAAAAGACAAAATTATCTGTTTCGGCAGCCATGGTGGCATTCTCGACACTTGTCCTCGCCTGTCAGACCATACTTCCGGAACATACGGAACCCACACAGGAACTCTGCGGAACTTCAATACTGAACCTGCGTGTAACCCGGAACGGAAGCACCCGAAGCTCCATATCGCCGGACGAGGAACGTATCGAGAACATATGCGTGATGGCATACCGTCAGGACGACGGGAGACTGGCGGGCATACAGACAGGAGCAGCCGCGGAAGACATCTGCATCGGGCTCACAAGCGGAACATACAACATATATGTAACAGCCAATATGGGCACATTCGATGCACCTCCCGATGAATCGGACATCGGGACGGCCCATCATACCATAAGTTCATTCTCCGGGCTGGACAGTTCCCTGCCGATGTGCTGGAAAGGGAAGGCAGAAATCAAGGCAGGAGAAATCACAACCGTCCATGCGACTTTGACCAGACTTGTATCCAAGATATGCTTAAATATTGAGACAGGAGTACTGGAAGGGCTTGAAATGACTTCTGTAAGGCTCTGTCAGGGAGCGGCAAGAATACGTCCTTTCATGGAAGGAGGCAGCAGAACACTCTCCGTAGAGGAAACCATGGAAGGAGACTATGCCACGGAAGAGGACATTGCAAGCCTCATGAAGGGAGAAACCCTGTTCTTTTACGCATTGGAAAACTGCCAGGGACAGCTTCTTCCACACAATACAGACCCTTGGGCGAAGATTCCGGAAAACATCGGAGAACTGGCGGAACTATGTACATATATAGAAATGGAAGGCAGATGGAATGATGATGCGGATTATGAAGGAATCGTAACATACAGATTCTATCTGGGCGAAGATGCTACAAGCAGTTTTGACATAAGAAGAAACACTTTCCACAATCTGACCCTTTATCTCGAAGAAGAAAGCTTTGACAGGATAAGCTGGAAGATAGATGCTTCACAGATGGACCTCATACGTTGGAATGTCCAATCTTCCCTCAACGACAATTTCCATGACCAAGAAAATTTCTACGTCACGGAAAACATACGCATCGACTTCAGCTTCGATGATAAGGGACAGAAATTCTGGAATAAAAGGAACAACCGATTCTGTCTGAAAGGTATCGGAAGCAATGGCAGGACAGTCATCAGATTCAGCGATCCTGTAGAGGTCAGCAAAGGAAGATACTATGCCATGGGAACATGTGTCAGCGATGGAGATTATGAAATCGTCATGATCGATTCTGAAACCGGAGAGACTGAATATATAATGGAGGAAGGAAGAGTACATGTGCCTTCCGTCATTGCCGGAAGCGGCGGATTCTTTCTGGACACTCCTGTAGAAGGTTTTGACGACGATATAGATATCCTGATCAACGGAGGACAGATTGATGTCTGTCTCTACCTGACTGACAATGAAGGCCTGAATCTCAACCAAGGCCATTATTACGGCTGTGACTTCAGCATCTGTGACTGGAACATCGACATCTTCAACGACAGCTATGGATATAGCATGCTGGACAAGGTATCCGTAGAGACAGCAGAAGGAGAGACAGGTGATGACGGTCATGCCGTACGATACCGTATCGGCATCAGCAATGACGGCAAGGACAAGTCATGGAACAGAAGACTGACAGGGAGTCTGGGACGCGGCATGCTTGTATTCTCTTATGAGGACGGGATATCCGGAGCAACCGGGAGACACAGGATAGGGCTATATTGTGACGACATAGACATCATATTCAGGCCGGTTCCAGACAACATGAAGATCTTGATGGGAACCGAATTCATGTACGCGGTCGACAATCCGTCCAACCTGCCGATAAGGATAAGAGGGCTGAAACTCAACAGCATGAGCGAGGAACCTTTTCAGCCTGACATCCGTCCGATATTATGCAATCCTATATCAGGACATACAGAAACGTCTCCTCTGCTGATCTCGCAAATGCCATATACACTATGTTCTCTGGAAGAAGGCTCCGCCCCATCGGCCGTCATTGACGGTCAGAGATGCTTTGCGGCAGACGACAAAGGGATCGGACAGGACATCATCCCGGACCAATGGTCAATGTTCCATACATTTGATGTCGCATTCGCTTATGAACGGGATTTCTGGACACCGGATTTTTCAGGACACACTGACCTGTACGACTCATACAAGCACAGCATAATGTATGGCGAAGACGGATACATGAACTGCGGAATGAATCTTTATGCCTATGACAGCACATATGAGTCATTCGACAGTTACAACGGAAGAAGGACAGACTTCCGCAAATATGGCGATATCCTTTCAAAGGAGCATATCGAAAAGATCCACGATATCATCATAGTGGACATCAGCATCAACGATAACAATGACATAACGGCCACAGCCTCCAGAGATGCCAGCCTGAACATATTCGTCGGAGGAAGATTGAAAGGACACATAAGATGCGTGACTGTTCAGGACCCGTTCTTTACCATATGGGGCAAATACTTTGCTTACGACCAGCCGTTCAGTCACTCAGGGATTCATGCAGTGGGGACATCACCCGTTGCAATAGATGGTTCTGCACTAGCCGGATCATTTGAAGCCCTGCGTTCGATCCCATACTATTCGGTCCTGGATGCATGGGATGAGGAAGACTTCAGAAAGCCGTCCTCAGCATCCACCAGTATCAGAGAATATCTCAAGCCCTATGACATATACCTTTATATCGAAATCACTTCCACTGACGGCACTCCGGTTGCAGTAAGATTCTCGGGATCTGCAAAATACGACTACAAGACATCCGCACCTGTCACTTGGTCAACAGGGATTTTTTCTTCCGTCACCATGGTGCCATCCTCATATTCCGGATTCGACAGCAGGCTCGATGATGACGACTGTCCTGTCGGTGCCCTGTTCAAGGAGGAATTCCTGTACCTGCAGCCTAGCGTCACCTACGGCAACGCCAATAATCTATACTACATGGTAAGATAAAAAAACTCCAAGGTCGGAATAACGGCCTTGGAGTGATATCACATTATTCAGCTGCCTTCAGACGCTCGGCATTCTCTGCAATCTGGAGCTGATCGATGACTTCCTGAATCGCTCCGTCCATGAAGACCGGAAGATTGTACATCGTGTAGTTGATACGATGGTCTGTCACACGTGACTGAGGATAGTTGTAGGTACGGATCTTAGCAGAACGGTCACCTCCTGCAACCATTGTCTTTCTCTTCGCTGAAATCTCTGCAAGATACTTCTCATATTCCATGTTGTAGAGACGGGTACGGAGTTCCTGGAGAGCCTTGTCGAAGTTCTTGAGCTGCGACTTCTCATCCTGACACTGCACCACCAGTCCTGAAGGAATATGCGTAAGGCGGATAGCTGAATACGTGGTGTTCACAGACTGGCCGCCTGGACCTGATGAACAGAAGGTATCCTTGCGGATATCATTCATATTAAGTTCTATATCGAATTCATCTGCCTCAGGGAGGACTGCAACTGAAGCCGCTGAAGTATGTACTCGGCCCTGTGTTTCAGTCTGAGGGACACGCTGTACGCGATGAACTCCAGACTCGTATTTGAGGACACCATACACTCCGTCACCGGAAACCTTGCAGACGATTTCCTTGAATCCTCCTGCAGCGCCTTCAGCCTGGCTTGTGATTTCCATTCTCCAGCCCTTGGTCTCAATGAACTTGGAATACATCCTGAAGAGGTCTCCTGCAAATATGGCAGCTTCGTCACCACCTGAACCGCCACGGATTTCAAGGATGGCATTCTTGCTGTCCTGAGGATCCGCAGGTATGAGAAGAAGCTTTATCTTCTCCTCCCATTCCGGAAGGACCGGTTCAATCTCAGCTATCTCCTCCTTTGCCATCTCACGAAGGTCCTCATCCTTCTCCGTAGCGAGAATCTCCTTTGCCATCTCATAGTTCTCGAGAATCTTCTTGAACTCGTTTCCGGCCTCTATGATTGGAGTCAGTTCCTTATACTCCTTGTTCAACTGGACGAATTTCTTCATATCGGAAATAACTTCAGGATCAGAAAGCTGTTCCTGAAGCGCCGAATATTTCTCCTGAAGGCCCAATACCTTCTCCAAAAGTGAATTATCTGCCATATATAGTTATTTTATCTTCTTTATCCAGCAACGTCTGCGGAGCCATAGTTCATGTTCATATCTGGCCCAGACATTTACCGCAGTATTCGTCTCTATCTGAGGATTCGCCAAAGCCCACCTGGCTCCACAATCCCGAAACTGTTTCGCCATCATCCCATGGAAGATGGCTGAAATTCCGGTATTCTGCCATTTAGGAGCCGCTCCTTCCAACATCAGGTCTACATATGTAAAGTCATTCATGGCCCTCAACACATGCAGCCATCCTGTAGGGAACAATCGTCCGCGCGCTTTCTGCATTGCCTTTGACAGCGACGGTATAGCTACACCGAACGCTGCAATCTCATTGTCAGAATCCATTACGACACAGCACAGACGCTTATCCAGCTGACCGATGATCTGGTCTATTTCCTCCTCTATCTCTTCTTCTGTAAACGGGATAAAGTTATATACCGTCCCGTCATAACATTCGTTGTATGTCCTGAAGAAAGAACGCACCATGTCCCTGTCCTTCTTCAGTGCATCAAAATCCGCGATACGAAGGCTGTACCTTGCCATCAGCCTCTCCGAAATCGATGCAAGCTTGTCCCCTGCTCCCTGATTCGCCGGCATCATATACTGTATCCAGTCACATTCCTTCTCAAATCCGAGGGTATGCATAATATCCACATAATATGGATGGTTATACAGGCATGAAAACGGAGCGAGCCTGTCAAAACCTTCAACCAGCATGCCCTGACGCCCCAACGTATTGTAAAACAAAGGTCCGTGAATCTCTTCCATCCCCTGATCCTTTGCCCACTTTTCAGCAGCATCGAACAGTATGCGGGCCACCTCCACATCGTTGATCAGGTCGAACCAGCCGAACCTGACCCTCTTCTTGTCATATTTTTCGTTATATCTCGGATTGATGATGGCACATATGCGTCCCACCACATTTCCGGCTGCATCTTCGGCAAGCCACATCTTCCTCCGGCAATATTTCAGGGAGGCCGAATGCATCAGTTCATGTTCCTGCCCCTTATGAAGAGGGGGGACATACTGGCTGCATCCCTTATACAAGGTTTCAGGGAATCTGATAAACTTCTTCAGATCCCTTTTTCCTGTCACTTCTCTTACCGTATACAACATCCTGCAAAGATAACAATAAAAATGTCATTCTCAACCTCTACTGATCTGGGATGACATCAGATACTGAACAGCAGCCTGAGCACATACACATCCGAACACAGCCGGTATGTATGATATCGTACCGACTTGGGATTTCTTGTTCCGGTCTTCGCATGGGACTATGGATTCCTTATCCGGGAGTTCTTCTGAGAACACGACCTGGAAACCCTTCTTTATACCCATATGTCTCAAACGCTTACGGACGATATATGCAAGCGGACAGTTGAATGATCTGGAAACATCGGTCAGGCGCACCTTCGTCGCATCGAATTTCGCCCCGGCACCCATGGATGAGACAAGAGGAATACCTTTATCCATGCAATATTTTATGAGATGCAGTTTAGGAGACAGGGTATCGATTGCATCCACAAGAAAGTCTATCTTATATTCTCCCAGCGCTTCCCCTGCCTTTTCCGCCTCAAGATATTCCTTTATCACGGTAAGGTCCAACTCCGGATTGATATCCTTCAGACGCTCAGCAAGGACATCGCATTTACGGCGGCCTACAGTCGAATCAAGAGCCAGCAGCTGACGGTTCTTGTTGGTTATGGAAACATCGTCGCTGTCAAGGATGATAAGGTGACCCACACCTGCACGCACGATCATCTCGGCTGCATATCCGCCGACACCACCGACACCGATAACAGCCACAGTGGAATTGCGGAAATGGTCGAGCATCTCCTCCCCTACCAGCATCGCTGTCCTTTCCTGCCAGTCGTACATCATAGTCCTTTCGCTTTTCCTTCGTCCCAGATTGCATCCATTTCGGCAAGGGTCATATCCTTGAGATTCCGTCCTTTGCGGATAGTCTGCTCCTCAAGATACGTAAAACGTCTTCTGAACTTTGCGCAGGTACGCTCAAGGGCGGTATCGGGATTCAGTCCGTAAAGCCTGGCTGCGTTGACTGTAGCGAACAGGAAGTCTCCAAGTTCATCCTCCGCACGGTCATACGCTGCTGCCCTCTCCTCTTCTGACTGCGCTGCAGCCATGGCGTCGAGTTCATCCTGATACTCTCCCATTTCCTCCTTGACCTTGTCCCAGACATCCTCTTTCTTCTCCCAGTCGAATCCTACGCCACGGGCCTTGTCCTGCATGCGGTATGCCTTCAGAAGCGGAGGAAGTCCGTCAGGGACTCCGGACAGAACCCTCTTGTTGCCGTCCTTCTCCTTTGTCTTGAGCATCTCCCACTGCCTGATCACATCCTCGGCATCTCCGACTTCCGCCGTAGAGAACACATGAGGATGGCGGTAAATCAACTTGTCACAGAGGAAGTTGATGACATCCACTATATCGAAATGCTGTTTCTCCTCACCTATCTTCGCATAGAAAAGGACATGCAGCAGCACATCTCCCAATTCCTTCGAGAGTTCATGCTCCTCGCCCTTAAGGATCGCATCGCTTAACTCATA
>JAZNAW010000017.1:0-29841 GCA_045586745.1 Candidatus Cryptobacteroides sp. | reverse complement strand
AACAACTATACTTTGAGAATTGGAGCGAAGCGATAGCAAGTCCTCCTCCCGAGGAGGAGGATTTAGGTGGAGGGTAACGTAAACATATTTTCATATTTATGTACGACCTTCGACCTTGTGACATATAAGGAAAACATCATTTACAACTATAACGTCAGAAAATATGAAACGGATTTTAACCTTGCTTGCAGGAGCGATGATCCTCCTGCTCGCGTCCTGCTCACAGTACAAGTACGAGACTGTGAAAGGCGATCCCCTCGGAACGAAGATCTACACGCTCGACAACGGACTCAAGGTCTACATGAGCGTAAACAAGGAGACTCCGCGTATCCAGACCTACATTGCAGTAAAGGTAGGCGGTAAGAACGACCCTTCGGAGACCACAGGTCTCGCCCACTATTTCGAGCACCTTATGTTCAAGGGCTCGCAGAACTTCGGAACATCCGACTATGCGGCTGAAAAACCGCTTCTCGACGAGATCGAAGCTCTGTTCGAAGTCTACAGGAACACTGACGATGAAGAAGAAAGGGCGGCGATCTACCACAAGATCGATTCGGTAAGCTATCTCGCGTCAGGCTATGCCATTCCTAACGAGTATGACAAACTCATGTCTGTCATCGGAGCAAACGGCACGAATGCCTATACCTCTACAGACATGACAGTCTATGTGGAGGACATCCCTTCGAACCAGATCGAGAACTGGGCTCGCGTGGAGGCAGACAGATTCATGAATCCTGTGATCCGCGGATTCCACACAGAGCTCGAGACAGTATATGAGGAAAAGAACATGTCCCTGACAAACGACTTCAGAAAGGCTCTTGAGAATCTGGACGGCATGCTCTTCCCTGACCATCCATACGGAACACAGACCGTTCTCGGAACACAGGAGCATCTCAAGAATCCTTCGATCACCAACATCAAGAACTATCACAAGACATACTATGTTCCTAACAACATAGCGATCTGTCTCAGCGGCGACTTCGACCCTGACGAAATGGTAAGCATCATCGAGAAATACTTCGGCCAGATGCAGCCTAACGAGAATCTTCCTGAGCTCAAGCTTGAGACAAAGTCAGTAATCGAGACTCCACTGTCAAAGGATGTCTACGGCATCGATTCCGAGCTCGTCATGATGGGTTGGAAATATCCTGGAGCTGGTACAGAGGACGCACTTGTAGCATCTGTGGCATCTTATATCCTCTACAACGGTTCTGCAGGTCTCATCGACCTCAACCTGAACCAGCAGCAGAAGGTCCTCGGAGCTCAGTCGGAGGCATACACAAGACCTGATGCCGGCGAGTTCATCCTTCTTGCAGACGCCAAGCAGGGCCAGACTCTTGAGGAGGTACGCGACCTTCTTCTCGCAGAGGTTGCAAAACTCCGCAACGGCGAGTTCGACGAGGCTGTGATGGAAGGTACCATCAATAACCTCAAGCTCTCCCAGATGTCCCAGCTTGAGGATAATTCAAGCAGGGCTGACATGTATGTACAGTCATTCATCAACGGCACAGACTGGGCAGACGAAGTGGCATGGCTCGACAACCTGAGCAAGGTTACAAAGCAGGACGTCATCGACTGGGCGAACAAGTACCTCGGAGAGAACAATTACGCAATCGTATACAAGCGTTACGGCGAGGACAAGAACGTGCAGAAGGTGACCGCACCTAAGATCACTCCTATCAAGGCCAACAGAGACGCACAGAGCGCACTCCTCGCTGAAATCCAGGCTTCCGAAGTAGAGCCTATCGAGCCTGTGTTCGTTGACTATGACAAGGATATGAAGAAGTTCGATGCAAAGGGTCTCGAGGTGCTTTATGTTCAGAATGACATAAATGACATTGCTACGCTCAATTACCGTTTCAATGTCGGTACTGAAAACGATCCGGCCTTGAACCTCGCATTCAATTATCTCTCTTATCTCGGCACTCCTGAGATGACAGCCGAGGAAATCGCACAGAAGATGTATCAGCTGGCTTGCTCGTTCGGTCTCCGCTCAGGAAGCAACGTAACCAACATTTCAGTTAACGGACTTAACGAGAATCTTCCTCAGGCAATGAAGATCGTGGAGGATCTGGCATACAACGCCGTTCCTGACGAAAACATCCTTGCAAACCTGAAGGCTGACATGCTGAAATCAAGAGCAGATGCCAAGCTGAACCAGTCAAGCTGCTTCAGCGCTCTTCAGAAATATACCTTCTATGGTCCTGAATTCATAGCAAAGACGACCCTGACCAACGACGAGCTCATGGCTTTGACATCAGAGGAGCTTCTCGGCAAGGTTCACGATCTCCTTGACCATCAGCACGAAGTGATATATTATGGACCTGCATCTGAGGAGGAAGTGGTGAAAATGATAGACGAAGGCCACAAGGTTGCGTCTGACCTCAAACCGCTTGAGAGGACATATACGACTTACCGTCCTACTCCGGAAAGTGCTGTTTATATGGTACAGTATGACGCAAAGCAGATCTACTACCTCCAGTATTCGAACAGAGGTGAGAAGCTCGATATTGCTTCCGACCCTTACATCACCATGTATAATGAGTATTTCGGAGGCGGAATGAATGCCATCGTATTCCAGGAGATGCGTGAGGCACGCGGTCTTGCATATTCTTCACAGGCATATCTTTCAGGTCCTTCGCACAAGGATGACTCATATATGTACTTTGCATTCATCGCCACTCAGAACGACAAGATGAAGACTGCAATCGAGGCTTTCGACGAAATCATCAACCAGATGCCTGAGTCGCAGGCTGCATTCGATGTTGCAAAGGAAGCTCTCATTTCACGCATGCGCACAGACCGCGTCACCGGAACCGGAATCATCAACAGCTATATCGGAGACAGGGATATGGGCGTATCAGAACCTCGCGAGAAGCAGATATACGAGGTTGCTCAGACTCTGACTCTTGAGGACGTGAAGGCAACCCAGGACAAGTGGGTCGAGAACCGTTCGTATGTATATGGTATCCTCGGTGACATCAAGGATCTGGACACCAAGTATCTCCAGACGCTCGGACCTGTAAAGGTTCTTTCGCTTGAAGAGATCTTCGGATACTAGGATTATCTGACACATAAAAACAACCGACTGTGGTTCGCTTCGCAGAAGCATAGGTAAATGCTTCGCTCGACCACAGTCGGTTTTTTATTTATTCTATAATCTGCTACTTCTTTTTATGAGAAGGCATCAGGTAGAGGTCTGCAAGAGGGATGAGGACCATGATGTCGAAGAAGAAGAGCATCGCTACTGCGCCGTATGCTCCGATGGTAAGTGCCATTGCCAGCGCATAGTAGAATGAGAATGCATGCAGAAGGATGAGTCCGGCAGCAAGTACCATCCACACCTTCAGTGATGTCATATGATATAGTATCATTGCAGCAGTGACGCATGCAAGAGGTATCAGGAACATCAGGTTCTCTCCGATAGCTGAAAGCAACGCAACCGTAAAGACAAGCATGAGTGCAAGTGTACCATAGAGTACATTATATGCATGCTTTGATGCTGCATTAACAGCCGCACTGGCCCTCATCGATCCGGAAACCTGACGCACGGCCTTCTTCCGCATGGCGACATATACAAGTACGGACACCGCTGCAAGTACAACCGTAGAAGCAACCATGGCAAGATTGTCGAATCCTATTCCCTGGACGATTCCGAACGGCTTGAACTTCGCTCCTGCAATCAGTGCACAGACGTATGCCGCCAGTTCGCCGAAGGCAAGCACACCGATTCCTATGAACAATACCGACAATGAAACCTTGAAGACTTTGGATGCCTTGATTCTGCCTCTCACGCCTTCAAGTCCGAAGAGTACGAGGAACAGGACGCATATAATGACATTGAGAACGACATACTGTCCCTTGCTGAAATTGAAGAGTCCGAGTGCAGGGATCGTGAAGTTGGTTGCATCCCTGTCTGACCTGAAGTAGTCCTTGTCCGAATATTCTGCATCCGTCAGATACTCCATGGCTACAGGAAGGACCTGAGCACCGTAATGCTGGATCGACTTCTCATTGACGTTGCTGAAATTGTCAAGATCAGTATGATAGTGGTTGACATCGGCAATCGTAGAGAAGTTAAGTCCCGGAATAAAGTCCTTGACTACAGTAAAGTCCGTAAAGTTCGGCATGAAACCGTACACAACCGTGGTCAGAGAGTATGTGTACTTATAGTCCGCCGCTTCAGAATAAAGCTTCATGACCTTGTCGTTGCCGGGGCAGGCCTCGAAAAGAAGGGCCGGTCCGTATGGTCCGCGGGCCTCTATGTTGATCACAAGTCCGACATTGTCAAATACTTCGCGGTCATTCTCCCAGATGGCTTTCATACCCATCATTCCGACTTCCTCGGCATCAGTAAAGAGGACCTTCACACCCTGAGACCAATGCTCACGCTGCTTGAGAAGTTGAGATACACACTCCAAAGTCACTCCGACGCCATAACCGTCATCTGCAGCACCGTATGACCATACGGTATCCTTCGGCATGATCTGGGCATATCTTGAATCATAGTGGGCCACGAACATGAGGTATGTATCATCATCCGAAGGATTCATCGGAGGGAATTCGGCAAGTACGTCGACAGCATCAAACGTGTAGACAAAAGGTCTGTCAGCAGGACTTGTCAAGCTATCATATTCAAACAGCTGCACTGTATCTGCACCGAGTCCCTCAAGTCTCTCCACAAGGTATTCCCTCACACGTGCACGCTCCTGAGGATGTGCCACCGAGTGGTTTTCCTTTGAGATATATTCTATATCCTTTACTACTCGAGCAGACGAAAAACCCTGAGCCTCAACAGGCTGCGGTTCAGGTTGCGTGAAGATGCCATAGGCAAGCAGAGCCGCAAGCACTACGACAATCGCAAGGATCAATGGTCTGAATCTATTCATAAACATAGGTTTTAGCCTGCAAATATAGTCATTTTTTATAATGTCACTCCAGATTTGAAGATGGCGATCTCGCTATATCCCGATTTCTCATTGTTCACAAGGGTACCTGAAGAGACTCCGATGACAAAGTCGACAAAAGCTCCGTCAACCTCGTTGACCGGAGCACCGTCGACTATCGAACCTGCGTTGAAGTCAATCCAAAGCGGCTTGTTTGCAGCCAACCGGCTGTTGGTAGATATCTTTGCAGTGGGTACGAATGTACCGAACGGAGTGCCGCGTCCCGTGGTGAAAAGCACGATCTGGCATCCGGCTGCAGCAAGAGCCGTGGATGCGACAAGATCATTACCGGGAGCGCTCAACAGATTCAGTCCCTTCTTCCTGATCGTATCCCCATAGAAGAGTACGTCACGGACTATTGAATTTCCGGATTTCTGGGTACATCCAAGAGATTTCTCTTCAAGAGTTGATATCCCTCCGGCCTTATTACCCGGAGAAGGATTCTCATATACAGGCTGTCCGTTCTTCCTGAAATAATCCTTGAAATCATTTATGAGCCGTACTGTCATGTCAAAAGTCGCCTTGTCCTGGCAGCGCGACATGAGGATTGTCTCCGCACCGAACATTTCAGGGACTTCTGTAAGTACCGTCGTTCCACCCTGAGACACTATCCAATCCGAGAACCTTCCAAGAAGAGGATTTGCGGTGATTCCGGAAAAGCCGTCAGAACCGCCGCATTTCAGGCCTACCTTGAGTTCACTTACAGGTATATCTTCACGACGGTCCTCTCTGGCCGCAGAAGCGATCTGACAAAGGAGAGAGAGGCCGTATTCGACTTCGTCTCCCTGAATCTTCTGCGATTCCATGAACATGACACGCGTTTCGTCCACTTCTCCTACCAGTTCCCTGAAAGATGACAGCTGATTGTTTTCGCAACCGAGCGCAACGACAAGCACACCTGCCGCATTGGGATGGCGGACCATATCCGCAAGTATCTTTCTCGTATTCTCATGGTCATCTCCCAACTGCGAGCATCCGTAGTTATGCGGAAAGGCCTGGACCTTTTCAATCCAAGGATATTCGGAGATTTCCAGTTCAAAAGACTTCTGAATGCTCTGGGCAACTCCGTTCACACACCCTACCGTCGGAATGATCCACAATTCGTTACGGATTCCGGCTCTTCCATCACTCCTGCGATAGCCCTTAAAGAATGTCTTCGCTCCTGCAGGGGGGATTTCCGTCAGTTTCGGTTCATATGTATACTCCAGAAGACCTTCCAGGTTTGTCTTCAGGACTGTATGGTCCACAAGACCTCCCTTCTGTACAGCAGCCGTCAGATGTCCTATCGGGAAACCATATTTCACCACTTCTTCTCCTTCATCCATATTCCTTAAGGCCATCTTATGACCTGACGGTATATAAGAGACAGCGGTGACATTCATTCCGTCGATATCGCAGACTGTTCCGGGCTTGACTTCATTTATTGCCACAGCGACATTATCCGCAGCATTGATCCTGATGAATTCTGACATAGGCTATTCTATTACAGTCTGTACAGCGGCACGCATCCCCTCCCTCTGAATAAGGTCAAGATCAGCAGCAACAAGTTCTGTCAGACCCGGTATCATGTTAAGATCTTCTCCCCATATGAATTCTGCGCCTAGGACTCCCTCTGCGACTTTCCTTACGTCACCGGAAGTCCAAAGTTCCTTCAACAGGTTGATGACAGCAGCATCGTCATTAGGGACTATTTCAGTCTCTCCCCTCTTTCCTCCCTTATAATATGTAATGATTGCGGCAAGACCAAGGACGAGTCCCTTAGGAAGCTCTCCTTTACGCTCCAGATAGACTTTAAGTCCAGGAAGGTCTCTTGTCTTGTATTTCGGAAAGGAGTTGAGCATGATGCTGGTAACGAAATGCTTGACATACGGATTCACGAAACGTTCCACTACCGAGTCTGCAAACGCTTCAAGCTCAGGTTTCGGAAGGTTAAGAGTCTCAAGCAGTTCTCCATACATGACCTTGCGTACAAACTTGCCGATCAGAGGATCTTCAACACATTCCTTTACCGTATCCAGTCCCGAAAGATAGCCCACAGGCGACAGCACAGTATGAGGGCCGTTGAGCAAGGTCACCTTTCTTTCATGGTATGGCGCTTCACTTGGCACAAAGAGGACATTCAGGCCAGCCTTGTCTGCCGGGAATTCATCAGCTACCGACTGCGGAGCTTCAATTACCCACAGGTGGAAGATCTCACCCTTCACTACAAGCCTGTCTTCATAGCCGATACGCTCATGTATCTGATCTATAGTTTCTTTCGGATAGCCTGGAACGATTCGGTCAACAAGTGTACAATAGACGCCGCACGCCTTCTCGAACCAAGTCCTGAATCCTTCTTCCAGCTGCCAAAGGTCAATGTACTCATATATGCATTTCTTCAGTTCCTTTCCGTTTAAGAAGATAAGTTCGCACGGAAGGATGATCAGACCTTTGGTCATATCTCCATTGAAATGTCTGTATCTATGGTAAAGAAGCTGGGTAAGTTTTCCGGGATATGAAGCCGCCGGTCTGTCTTCCAGCCTGCAGGAAGGATCGAATGCAATACCGGCTTCCGTTGTGTTGGAGATGACGAACCTCACTTCAGGGAGTTCGGCAAGAGCAAGATAATCATCAAAATGCGTGTATGGATTGAGACCTCCGTTGATGACATCTATCAACTGGATGGAATCCACCGGTTCCCCCTTATCAATTCCCTGAAGATTGACATGATATAGACCATCCTGAGAATTCAGGACATCAACCATACCTTTCGCGATAGGCTGCACTATCGTCACGCCGGCGTTGAAATCTGTCTTCCGGTTCATATTCCATATTATCCAGTCGACAAAGGCTCTCAGGAAATTACCCTCTCCGAACTGTATTACCTTGGTAGGATGTCTGTGTGTTACAGCTGAATTTCTGTTCAATCTTTCCATAGCACTACAATTTGCAGATTATTATTTTCACAAATATAAGATTTTTCCGTGAACGTACACGGAAAATTCTTATATTTATGGCCGATTAAAAATAAAACACTAAAAGACTTAAATATGGACTTTTTATCTAAAGTAAAGGAAAACATCGACGGTCTCATGGGTGAAAAGCCGTTCATCCATGAAGATTTCATGCTTACCAATGACTATGCGCGCGAACTTTATCATGAAAGTGCGGAAAAGATGCCTATTATCGACTATCACTGCCATCTTGACCCTAAGATGATCGCCGAGAACTACCGGTTCCGCGACCTTACTGAAGTATGGTTGGGAGGAGACCACTATAAATGGAGGGCCCTCAGAGGAAACGGAGTTCCTGAAGAATTCATCACCGGAAACCGCAGCAGCTACGAGAAATTCGAGAAATGGGCAGAGACAGTTCCCTATGCGATGAGAAACCCGCTGTACCATTGGACCCACCTCGAGCTTGCCAGAGCATTCGGCATCTATGACACACTTAACCCAAGGACAGCCCGTGCCATCTACGAAGACTGTACCGCCAAGCTCCAGACTGAAGAATACAGAGGTCAGGCCCTTATGAACAGATTCAACGTGAAGGTAGTATGTACGACAGATGATCCTGCCGACAGCCTTGAATACCACAAGAAGATAAAGGAGAATCCGTTCGGTACAAAGGTTCTCCCTACCTGGCGTCCGGACAAGGCTATGACTGTAGAGAACCCTGGACCATACGCAGAATACATCAAGAAGCTCGGATGGGCTGCCGGCATGACTATCAGCACATATCAGGATCTCCTTGATGCACTCCGCAAGCGTATGGACTTCTTCCACGAAATGGGATGCCGCATTTCAGACCATGGAATGGACACATTCTATGCTGAAGATTTCGAGATGGAGGAGATTGACAAGATCTTCCGCAATGCCCTGAAGGGGAAGAAGCCTTCAGAGCAGGAAGTCCTCAAGTTCAGAAGCGCCATGTTCCTTGACCTTGGACGAATGTATCACGACAAGGGCTGGGCTCAGCAGTTCCATATCGGTCCTATCCGTAACAACAACACAAAGATGTTCAACCTCATCGGTCCGGATACAGGATTCGATGCTATTCTTGATCTCCCTGTCGCTGCAGCAGGACATAAGTTCCTCAACAGACTTGCAATGGAGGACAAGCTTACCAAGACCATACTCTATAACCTCAACCCTAAGGATAACGAAGTTCTTGCGACCATGGCATATACATTCAATGACGGATCATGCCCTGGCAAGATGCAGCTGGGTTCCGGATGGTGGTTCCTGGATCAGGAGGACGGCATGAAGAAACAGATGAATGCGCTTTCATCACTCGGCCTTCTCAGCCGCTTTGTCGGTATGCTGACTGACTCACGCAGCTTCCTTTCTTATCCTCGCCATGAGTATTTCCGCAGAATCCTCTGCAACCTCCTGGGAGAAGACCTCCAGAACGGAAAACTTCCTAAATCAGAGATGGAGTTCATCCACCAGATGGTCAAGGACATATCATACAACAACGCTGACAGATACTTCAACTTCGAGTAGTAATCTTTCTGCATAAAAACCGATAACCGACTGTGGCTCGCTTCGCAGAAGCATAGGGAAATGCTTCGCTCGACCACAGTCGGTTATCGGTTTTATTGTACAGGTAATTATTCCGCCATCAGTTTCTTGTACTTGAAGCGCTTAGGCTCCTCGTTGCCGAGTCTGCGCTTCTTGTTTTCCTCATACTCAGAGTATGTTCCCTCAAAGAAGTATACCTGCGAGTCACCCTCGAACGCAAGGATATGGGTTGCGATACGGTCCAGGAACCAGCGGTCATGCGAAATCACCACAGCACAGCCTGCGAAATTCTCGAGACCTTCCTCAAGTGCACGGATTGTGTTTACATCCACGTCGTTGGTAGGCTCGTCGAGAAGAAGGACGTTTCCTTCGTCCTTAAGGGTAAGGGCGAGGTGGAGACGGTTTCGTTCACCACCGGAAAGGATGCCGCAGAGCTTTTCCTGGTCCGCTCCAGAAAAATTGAAGCGGGATACATATGCCCTGGCGTTCACTTCCCTCTTGCCGAGCTTCACGAATTCTGAATTCTCCGCGATAGTCTCGTATACGGTCTTGTCAGGATCGATGCTTCTGTGCTGCTGGTCAACATATGCAAGCTTCACTGTCTCACCCACTGTTATCTCACCTGTATCAGGAGTATCAAGACCCATTATCAGACGGAAAAGAGTCGTCTTACCGGCGCCGTTAGGACCGATCACGCCTACGATACCTGCAGGAGGCAGGACGAAGTTAAGGTTTTCATAAAGAAGCTTGTCTCCATAAGCCTTCGAGACGTTCTTGAATTCGATGACCTTGTTTCCGAGTCTTGGTCCGTTAGGGATGAATATCTCAAGGGCCGCCTCCTTCTCGCGTCCGTCATCGGCGGCAAGCTTCTCGTATGCACCCAGACGGGCCTTTGACTTGGCATGACGTGCCTTTGGAGCCATACGCACCCACTCGAGCTCTCTTTCGAGAGCCTTGCGGCGCTTGCTTTCCTGCTTTTCCTCCTGTGCAAGACGGGTGCTCTTCTGGTCAAGCCATGAAGAATAGTTACCCTTCCATGGAATACCCTCTCCTCTGTCAAGCTCAAGAATCCATCCTGCTACATTGTCAAGGAAGTAACGGTCGTGGGTTACAGCGATGACTGTACCCTTGTACTGCTGAAGATGAGCCTCGAGCCACTGGATACTCTCGGTATCAAGGTGGTTGGTAGGCTCGTCAAGAAGAAGCACATCCGGCTGACGGAGAAGAAGTCGGCAAAGAGCCACACGACGGCGCTCGCCACCGCTCAATGTGGAGACCTTTGCATCTGAAGGAGGACACTGAAGCGCATCCATAGCCCTTTCAAGCTTTGAATCTATCTCCCATCCGCCGCAGTTCTCGATCTTCTCTGTAAGTTCACCCTGACGCTCTATCAGAGCCGCCATCTCCTCATCAGACATCGGTTCACAGAACTTCATGTTCACTTCTTCATACTCCTTGAGGATATCCATGACTTCCTGTACGCCCTCCTGAACGACTTCGATAACAGTCTTGTCAGGATCCATCTGAGGCTCCTGCTCAAGATATCCGACAGAATAGCCGGGAGCCCATACGACCTCACCCTGATAACCTTTCTCGATACCGGCGATGATCTTCATGAGCGTAGACTTTCCCGAGCCGTTAAGTCCGACTATACCGATCTTTGCGCCATAAAAGAATGAGAGGTAGATATCCTTGAGGATCACCCTGTTGTTATGGGGAAGAATCTTTCCTACCCCGTTCATTGAAAAAATAATCTTCTCGTCTGCCATATATTTATATGTTTAAAATCAGTTAATCCGCAGCAAAGATAATCATTTTTTCGTCTTAAGAATCTTTGAACGCTCTTTGCGGCACCATTCGCTCGGTGTCTCATTCATAAAGAGCCGGAATGCCATGGTATAGGACACGACAGTATTGAAACCGCTCAGTTCAGCAAGTTCCGACACCTTCATTTCCGGATTGTCCCTGAACTTGTTCATGGAGTATATCACCCTGTAATAGTTTACGAACTGGCGGAAATTGCGGCCGGTATAATGACAAATGGCCTTGGAGATATAGACCTTGTTGGAATAGACGACCTTCACGACATCGTTTATCGTAAGGTCTCCATCCAGATACGGCTTTGACATTTCAAAATACAGGACAATCCTCTCATACAGTTCCTTGTACTGCTCCTCACCCCGGGGATCGGAAGTGGACGACACATCCATATGGGATATCTTCATAGATTCGACGATAAGTCTTTCATGGTCATGCAGCAGCACGAATGCCGAGGATCCCGATACTCTTGCTACAATGGCCACGACTTCAAGAAGAAGAAATACGACTGCAATAAGCACAGGCAGATCCGGCATATGAGGAAAGAACAGGAATATGGACGAGAGGACGGAAACTATCATCAACGGTGCAGTCACATACACGAAATCCACACAGAGAGTGACATAAGACCAGACATTCCCGGCCTTCATCACTGACTTGACATCCCTCAGCCGCCTCCAGATCATCCATATGAAGAGACCGGAGAAACAGACTGCCGTAAAGCCGGACAAGGCCATGAAGAAATTATGGGAGGGCATTTCCAGCACACCTGCGAAACACAGAAGATGACATACGGCTGTGGCCGGTATTATGGCAGGGATCTGGCCCACATAAAACGGCAGTCGTCCGGCAGGATGTACCGACAGGACAAATGGTACCAGAGACACGACAGATACAATGGCATCAAAAAGCAGTCGGAAGGAATCATGCCATCCACATGAGGAACCACATAAGAGCATGATGAGAAGAGATGTCAGGACACGTGGGATCACGGTTGATTTCACTCCGACATATCCTGCAGCCCGATGATTCCTGAACAGCTGGAATACCGTTAAGACTAAGAGGATGATGATGAATGTAATTGAAAGAACAGTTCTCATATAAATAGACTTAGGTTAACAAAAATAAGGAATGTCGCCAGCCCTGATACCATCGGCCTGGCGACATTCGTCACATTTTTCTTTTTTTTATTATTTTTTCTTTTTCTTATTATCGCGCTGTCATTTTTGATACATCCGACTTCTTTGGCTTCACCTTTATTGTATCAAAACCTTGACCATAGACTCCCATAACGGTGGACACCGAAAGGAAAGCATCCGGATCGATATTCTTCACATAACGAAGCAGCAGATTGAGGTCTGTCTTCCTTGTCACGACCATCAGGACATGCTTGTCTTCCTTCGAGTACCAACCCTTGGCAGGAAGGACCGTCACTCCACGCTTCATGTCAAAGGCAATGGCATCAGCCATTTCTGTAACCTTCGTCGTGAATATGAAGACCTGTACAGACTGTTTGGAACCTGATATATACAGGTCAATGGCATAGCCGCTTACAGTCACCTGCACAAGACCGTATACGACAACAGCAAGCTTTTCTACAAACGGAAGAAGCTCGCCTGTATCAGTATATGAAGGGAAAAGAAGCGATGAAAGAATTATTGCGACATCAATGATAAGAATCACCCTGCCCGGAGAAGAAGGATAGAAGCGGCACCATACTAGTGCTACTATATCGGTTCCTCCGGTACTTCCGCCCTGTGAGATGGACAGACCGATTCCGAATCCGGAGATTATTCCTCCAAGGAAGGTACAGATGAGCTTACCGTTCGACAAGGCGAACTCGTGTATGAAATCGGACGGTATTATCTTCGGCATCAGGCTGAGCATGAGCGATGTCATGAATATGGCATATATGGTCTTGCCGCCGAACCCTGTGCCCAGTATCCTGGTACCGATTATAAGAAGCAGGATGTTCAGAACAAAGTATGTCACACCCATCGGAAGGCCGGTCGCATAGTAAAGAATGGATGCGAAACCGGAAACACCGCCTCCGATGAGGTTGTTAGGCAGAAGAAACAGGGTCCATCCTAATGCATAGGACACGACACCGACTGTCACAAGACCATACTCCTTAAGCAAGGTCATCCATGACCTCTGTAAGACCCGGCTATTCATTTTCTTCATCCTTATTCTTTACATTTTTTGGTTTAAGTCCGGTCTTGACTTCCTCAAATCCTTCTCCGAATACGCTCATCGCGGTAGAAATCGAGATGAAGGCCTTCTTGTCGATGCTCTTGATTTCATTCACGACCTCATTCATCTGATGTTTTCTTGCAACGATCAGAAGTACCTTGCTCTCCTTCTGCGAATACCAGCCAACAGACTGCAGGGCTGTAACACCTCTGTGCACTTCATTGATGATATGGTCCGCAATCTCCTGATACTTCGAGGAGAAGACCAGTATCTGCACAGATGACTTATTGCCCAGAAGGACGAAGTCCACTCCGAATGAGAATCCCAGCATCACTACAAATGCGTAGATCATATCAACAAGACCCTTGTCCGGAATAAAGAGCAGACACGAGATGATGAATATGTCCGAATAGAGATACACTCTTCCCGGAGATAGCGGCCAATACTTGTTGATGATCATGGCTATGATATCAGTTCCTCCGGTACTTCCTCCCCTGAGCAGGACGAGACCGATACCTATGGATTCCATAAATGCACCGACCAGAGCCACCAGCAACTTTTCGCTCATAAGAACTTCAAGCTGCGGGAACTGCGGAAGAACATCAAACAGTACCGATGTCAGTCCGATCACATAGATGGTCTTGAAACCGAATCCCTTTCCAAGGGAGAGGAATCCTAGAACCAGAAGGATTATGTTGAGGATAGGATATGTAATACCGACAGGTATCTTGAGACCGTATTGAATGATGGTACATAATCCGGTGAGTCCTCCGCTGGCCAATCCGTTAGGAATCAGGAACGATGTCCATGCCATACAGAAGATCACCGAACCGACTGTCATCAGCAGGTAATCAATAAATACCGTCAGAAAACGACTTGCCTTCATGGGTTATATCCGTACGCTATTTTACAACGATGTTCACAATCTTGCCGGGAACGACAATAACCTTCATTATATTACCGCCTGCCACATATTTCGAGGTCTGCTCGAGCGAACGCACATGTGCCTCGACATCCTCACGAGACATGTCTACAGGAAGTTCCACCGTGAATCTGGTCTTTCCGTTGAACGATACCGCATATGTACAGTTGTTCTCCACCGTATATGCCTCGACATATTCCGGGAATGCAGCAAATGTGATGCTTTCCTTATGTCCGAGCGCCTCCCAGAGTTCTTCCGCAACATGAGGAGCGAAAGGAGAGAGCAGGATAATGAGAGGTTCCAGAATCTCACGCTTGCTGCACTTGAGGTCTGTAAGTTCATTGACAGCAATCATGAAGGCACTCACAGCTGTGTTGAATGAGAACGCCTCGATGTCCGCACGTACCTTTCCGATGAGCTTGTGGAGAGACTTGAGTTCTTCAGGAGAAGCCTTACCGTCTGTCACGATGAAGCCGTCTCTGTCGTAGAACAGTCTCCACACCTTTTTCAGGAAGCGGTTTACTCCGTCAATACCCTTTGTATCCCAAGGCTTTGACTGCTCGAGCGGACCGAGGAACATTTCGTAAAGTCTCAATGTGTCAGCTCCATATGTATCGCAGATCATGTCTGGATTGACTACGTTGAACATGGACTTGGACATCTTCTCGATTGCCCATCCGCAGATATATTCTCCATCCTCAAGGATGAATTCAGCATTTGCGAAGTCCGGCATCCAAGCCTTGAATGCATCAAGATCAAGACGGTCATTGCGGACGATATTGACATCCACATGTATCTCTGTAGTATCATACTGATCCTTGAGGCCGTATGAAACGAATGTGTTTGTATTGATGATGCGATATACGAAATTAGAGCGTCCCTGGATCATACCCTGGTTGATAAGTTTCTTGAACGGTTCCTTTTCGCACACATATCCGAGATCAAAGAGGAACTTGTTCCAGAAACGGGAGTAGATAAGGTGGCCGGTAGCATGCTCGGTACCACCGATATAAAGATCCACATCCCTCCAGTAATCATCAGCCTCCTGGCTTACAAGCGCCTTGTCGTTATGAGGGTCCATATAACGGAGGTAGTATGCGCTGCTGCCTGCAAAACCAGGCATTGTGCTGAGTTCTATCGGATATCCTTCGTATGTCCAGTCTTCAGCACGTCCGAGAGGCGGTTCACCTGTTTCAGTAGGAAGGAACTTGTCCACTTCCGGGAGTTCAAGAGGCAGAGCCTCAAGAGGCATCGGTGTAGCTATACCGTCCTTGAAGTACATAGGGAAAGGCTCACCCCAATATCTCTGACGTGAGAAGATGGCGTCACGGAGACGGTAGTTTATCTTTCTGCGTCCTATTCCGTTCTTCTCCACATAATCTATTGCGGCTGGTATCGCCTCCTTGACTGTAAGTCCGTTCAGGAAGCCTGAATTGCACATGATACCTTCCTTTGCATCGAAACTTGACTCGCTTACATCGCAGCCTTCGATAAGAGGAATGATCGGAAGGTCGAATGTCCTGGCAAAGGCATAGTCACGGCTGTCATGAGCCGGAACCGCCATGATAGCACCTGTACCATATCCGGCGAGTACATATTCTCCGATCCATACAGGTACCTTGCTTCCTGTAAGAGGATTGACTGCGTAAGACCCTGAGAACACACCTGTCACCTTGCGTGCCTCCATCATTCTCTCACGCTCTGTCTTCTTCCTGGCCATTGCAAGATACTCCTCGACAGCAGCCTTCTGCTCAGGAGTCGTGAGTTTCTCCACCCACTCGCTCTCAGGAGCAAGAACCATGAAGGTAACTCCGAAAACTGTATCAGCACGTGTCGTGAAGATGGTCATATCGTACTCTTCTGCACCGTTTGATACCTTGAAGACCATTTCGGCACCCTGGCTCTTTCCGATCCAGTTGCGCTGCATGTCCTTGAGCGAATCTGTCCAGTCGAGATCATCGAGATCATCGAGAAGACGGCCTGCATATGCTGAAACGCGGAGCTGCCACTGAGTCATCTTCTTCTGCTCGACAGGATGGCCTCCGCGCACTGAATAACCTTCCTTGACCTCATCGTTTGCAAGCACTGTTCCGAGAGCCGGACACCAGTTTACAGATGTCTCTCCCTGATATGCAATACGGTACTGCATGAGCACATCAGCCTTCTCCTTTTCCGTGAAAGAAGCCCACTGCCCGGCAGTGAACTGAGGTACATCTCCGCATGCTGCGTCAACACCGGCATTACCGGCCTCAGCGAAAATCTTTTCAAGATCGGCTACAGGACGGGCCTTCTGCAGCAGATTGTCGTACCAGCTGTCAAACATCTTAAGGAATGCCCACTGTGTCCACTTGTAATATCCCGGATCACATGTGCGGACCTCACGAGACCAGTCATATGAGAAACCGATCCTGTCCATCTGCTCACGATAACGGGCGATGTTCTTCTCAGTTGTAACAGCCGGATGCTGTCCGGTCTGGATAGCATACTGCTCTGCCGGAAGTCCGAATGCGTCATATCCCATAGGATGGAGCACATTGAATCCGCAAAGTCTCTTGTAACGGCTGTATATGTCGCTTGCAATATATCCGAGCGGATGTCCTACGTGAAGACCTGCTCCTGATGGATAAGGGAACATGTCAAGCACGTAGTACTTAGGTCTGCTGCTGTCGATTTCAGCCTTGAACGTATGGTTGGCTGCCCAATATGACTGCCATTTCCTTTCGATTTCCTTAAAATTGTAATCCATAGGTCTATATTTCTCTTTGTTCTTATCTCTTTATACCGAAACTGCCCTTCGAGCTCTTCTTCTCAAGTCTGAACTCTACAGGTATCGTGATGGAAGTCCGGACCTTTTCGCCGTTGACTTTTCCTGGTTTCCATTTCGGAGATGCGCTCACCACCTTGACAGCCTCAGCATCCAGCTCGTCGGACACACCCTTCACTACCCTGACATTTGTCACCTTACCGTCCTTCTCTACAATGAACTCGACAGTAACGCGTCCCTGTACACCGTCTCTAAGCGCTGATTCCGGATATTTCAGATACTGATACACCCATTTCTGCATGAACTGTGCAGGATCTGCGCTGTTAAGGAAAGTCGGACGCTGGTCACAATCATAATATGCCACGACATCATCCGACGGCTGTCTTCTGTCCGTCTTCTGCTCCGGTCTGAAAGAAGGAGCCGCATTCAGGTTGGCAAGAGCATTCACATAATTGTAGACATACTCCAGTTCCCTCTCCATCATCTCGTAATCTATTATGGACTGGGTATCCCTGTCAGTATTGTGCTCCGGGAAACGTCCTGTTGTGAAGACTATGGAAGGTATATCCTTGGCATAGAAAGCACGATGGTCAGAAGGATACACCTCCCCCGACACAAGTTCAGGATGTATAGGCTGAAGTTCTCCCGACAAGGTGTTCAAGACTGCATTCATATCCACATTGGAACCGGTATAGGCGTAGAATCCGTGATATCCCGTTCCCAGCATGTCAAGATTCACCATGGCATCGATCCTGTCCGTATCCGGAAAGGAACGGTTAAGGAAATACCATGCTCCGGCAAATGTTTCACATGATGCGCCGAAGGCGGCGAAAAGGACAGAGCGTCGGAACATGATGGAATTGGTCTTGACCATACGGGCAAGCTCCACAAGCATGGCAAGGCCTGAAGCGTTGCCGTTGGCGCCATAGAACACACGCTCCACTGGTCTTCCGTCCACTGTCATGGTCATCGTACCTATGTTGTCGAGCCTCGCGGCCACCACAATATAATCATTACGGAGAGTCCTGTCATATCCTTCGACATATCCGATGACATTCCTGGAGGTCAGAGTATCGCCGTTCTCCTTCATTACCCCGAAGAGATCACCGCCGGACGGGGTCAGCAGGTCTATGCCATACTCCTTGAACATCTGTTCCACATAAGCTGCCGCCTCCTTCTCCCCTTCAGACCCGGCCTTACGGCCTTCAAGATGTGCTGCGGAAAGAGTGCGCACATGAGTCTTGATGGCAGCTACCGTCTCGCTGTCATCAAGATCCTCATAGGTCATTCCGCTACGGAACTGGGCGGAAAGAAGCAAAGGAACCAGAGCAAATGCCGCTATCAATATGTATCTTCTCATCAATTATTCGTTTACAAGTATCCAGACATCCTTCGGACAGAACTTTTCCTTCTTCACACTGTTAAGTGCAGCGGATGCATCGGAGAGCCTGTTGACCGGGCTTACTCCTACAGCAATCAGGCCACCCTTTCCGAAACTTATCAGAGCAGGCTTGTATCCGGCTTCCTTCGCCACATTGAAAAGACCTTCCGCATTGGCTCTGGACCTGAAGGAACCGAGGATAATGTAATACCTTGCTTCCAGCTTTGTAGCGAAAAGGCCTCCTAACGAAGCCGGATTCAGGATTGAGCCTCCCGACTGGCGGATAGAATCCAATGCATTCAGGGAATCCTGCATCATCCTTTGTTCAACATTGCGAAGAGAGTCCAGACGTGCCTGCAGAGCGGCTTCCTCTGCTCGAAGAATCTCTATCCTCTTCTGCTCGACATCTTCGCTTGTCGGACGGCCTGCAAGCCTGCGCATGAAGTCACATCCGGTCAGAGTCAAAAGAGACAGGATGACAAGAACTATGTAACTCTTCTTCATATGGATTCATTTTTGCGTATTCGTGCAAATTTAACGAATTAATGGTCTGAGACAAAATAATTCTTGATATATTTGTAGTCATAACAACACATGTGCATTGTTCGGACACCGGAATCTCATATATGCCGTCATGATGACCGCCATTTTCCTGATCGGAATCTGCGGAGACAGGGCTTGTGCCCAGGGACTTGAAATAAGAACGGAACCACAGAAGGCAAGACCGCTTTTCCGCAGAGACACTCTCACATTATGTTTCATGGGAGACGTGATGATGCATGCGAAACAGCTGGAAACTGCATACCGGAGTGGAGGTTCCTATGACTTCAGCTCATACTTCAGACTGATTGAGGACAGGATAAAGAGTGCAGACCTGGCAGTAGCGAACATGGAATTCACCCTTGGCGGCGAACCATATACCGGATATCCCTGCTTCTCCGCACCAGACAGTTTCGCCACATATCTGGCAGATTGCGGCTTCGATGTCTTTCTGGCAGCCAACAACCATATCCTGGACAAAGGAAGCGATGGAGCGGCACGGACGGATGAAATATACAGGAGGCTGGAAAAGGAAAGAGGCATAAGGTTCACAGGACTTGCCGGCAACGAAGATGAACGCACCTGCAACTATCCTCTGCTCATACGCAGGAAAGGCATCACACTGGCCATGCTGAATTTCACATATGGAACGAACCTCGGTGGTACGGACCACTGGCCCAAGACGAACTATATGGGCAAGCGGACGGAAATAGTGGCAGCTCTTCAGAAGGCAGAGAAAGCAGACATAACGATAGCCCTCCCACATTGGGGCCCCGAATATCAGACGATTCATTCTGACAGTCAGGAAGAGGCTGCAGCATGGCTAGCAGAAAACGGAGCGGACATAATCATCGGTGCCCACCCACATGTAGTACAGGACACGGCGTCAATGAACAATGTTCCAATAATATATTCCCTTGGCAACGCCATATCAAACATGAGCGCCACAGACACCCAGCTGGAACTGATGGCCACATTGAAGATAGCAAGGCAAGAGAACGGCGACATCAGCATGCTTCCGATAGAACTCTCATGGTTATGGTGTTCAAGGCCAGGTGGTTACACCGACGATTACATTGTAATTCCTGTCGAGGAGTACATCGGCAGGAAGGATGAATGGCTTGGAGGATGGGACTACGACAAGATGGTGTCGACATATGAAAGAATAAGAAACAACAGATAATATAAATGAGCAGACAAACAATCAGACTTGAAGCGATAGACCCGCTGGAAATCTATGGACCGTCAAACAAGAATCTGGAGGCTCTCTGCGGCTATTTCCCGGAACTGAAGGTGGTGGCAAGAGGTAACGAGATCATCCTTGACGGAAAGGAGAAGGATATAGAGGAGTTTACAGTCAAGGTTCATATGCTTATCGAAAGGAGAAAGCACAAGATGAACATAACTCCTTATGACGTCGAGGACATCTTCGACGGAGAGTCCTCGCCTGACAGATTCAAGCTCTGCGGGGACTCCGTGATTGTTCATGGCAACGACGGAAAGCCGATCAAGGCAAGGAACAGGACGCAGCAGGAGATGGTCAGGGCTTATTTTGACAATGACCTGATATTTGCAGTAGGTCCTGCCGGAACAGGCAAGACATATATCGCCATCGCTCTTGCAGTGAGGGCTCTTAAGAACAGGGAAATCAAGAGGATAATACTGACACGTCCGGCAGTCGAGGCAGGAGAACGTCTGGGATTTCTTCCAGGAGACCTTAAAGACAAGCTTGACCCGTATCTCCAGCCTCTGTATGACGCTCTGGGCGATATGATTCCTGCAAAGAGGCTTCAGGAATTCATGGCGGAAGGGACAATACAGATAGCCCCTCTGGCATATATGAGAGGACGCACACTGGACAGGGCATGCGTGATACTCGACGAGGCGCAGAACACCAATCTTGGACAGCTCAAGATGTTCCTTACCAGAATGGGATGCGACGCGAAGTTCATCGTCACGGGAGATGCCAGCCAGATCGACCTGCCTAACAAGAAGGACTCCGGCCTCCTGAAGGGGATAGAGCTCACCAGGGACATAAAGGGAATCCAGACTATCAGGTTCAGAAACGAGGACATCGTCCGGCATCCGCTGGTAACGAAGATAGTCAAGGCATTTGAAAAAGGGGAAACGGCTGAATAGCCATTTCCCCTTTTCTGTTTGTTGATGTATATTGATTACTGAGCGTTTGCCTTTACGTAATCGTTATACTTGTTGTATCCCTGCATGTACTTATCCTCAACTGATGAGAAACGATAGTAGATGTTCTTGAGATACTCAGCGGCATTGAGCTTCACCTGATCATTCTTGGTAACCTCGAACGCCTTCTCGAAAGGTTCGATAGCGTCAAGAAGATACTGCTCATACTCCTTTACAAGAGCTGCATACTTCGCATCATCCATCTCGTTTGAAGCCTTCTCTGAAACTGCTACAGCCATGTCATAATAGAGGGCACCCTGACCATGGTAACCGAAGTCGTAGTTAGGATCCACCTTTTCGCACTCCTTATAAGCTGCGATAGCCTTCTGGTATTCACCGAGCTGCTTGTAGATATTACCCTCTACATAGTAAAGAGACACGTTGTTAGGCTCATTCTTCTTTGCCTCACCAATAAGGTCGAAGAGCCTGTCTGTGTTCTCACCGCTCTCAAGATAGTAGTTGATAAGTCCGATAAGGATGCTCTGGCTCTGTGGGAACTTCACAAATCCTGTCTCAAGTGTCTCAACACCCTTAGCCTTGTCTCCAAGGTTGAAGTAAACGTCTCCAAGCTTTGCGAACACCTCACCGTTCTCATAATAATAATCATTGGCAAGGCACTTCTCGAAATATGTCTTTGCTGATTCAAAGTCCTTGTCAGCCCAGAAGATATAAGCCGCATTGTAAATGCTTGTAGTGTCTATAACAGAACAAGGAGCTGTCTCAGAAGCAACAGAAGCCTTTACAAGAAGGTCTGCAGCAGTGTCGTATTTGCCAAGAGAATACTGGTTCATACCGTCGATATAGTACTTCTCTGCAATACTCTGTATACCGGCCTTGATATCCTTTTCCTTTGACTTCTTCACATCAACCTCATATGCCTTTGCATATGCCTCAAGAGCCTTGCCAAGAGCATCTTCGTATACTGGCTTTGTAATCTCGACAATTCTCAATACGTCAGTCGCATCGAAATAGAGATTCTTGTTGTCATAAACTTCCTTCTTGAAAGGGAGACCGTCAACTACAACATCTTCTGTAGATACCGGCTTTTCATTTCCCATCATCATCTGAAGCTGGACACGTGGACTGTTAAGGAGAACATTTCCTGTCGGAGCCTCATACGCATCCATATAAGAGGTAGCCAGCTTGAGCCATGTAGCAACCTTTGTGTTCTTCTTCGGATTCTGCGCAGCTTCCTCTGCAGCTTCTACAGCCTTCTTTGCAGCTTCTGCCGACTTCACCTGTGCATCAGCCACCTGTACTGCCAGGAGAACTGCCAATGAGATCAAAATTCTTTTCATAATGATTGTGGTATTAAGTTATTATTCGTTAGTCTTTTCTACTGATTCCGGAGCCTGTCCCTCTGCATGAACCTCTGTCTGCTCCTCTTCCGATTTATTAACAACCGATACTGCAGCGATGGCGTCGCCTTCCTTGATGTTGATCAGACGCACACCCTGTGTAGCACGTCCTGCAACCTTGATTCCTGATACAGCCATCCTGATGGTAAGACCGGAACGGTTGATGATCATGAGGTCATTATCATCGGTAACGTTCTTCAATGCGACCAGATCGCCCGTCTTTTCCGTAATGTTCAATGTCTTTACACCTTTGCCTCCGCGGTTAGTCTTGCGGTATTCATCGAAATCCGAACGCTTGCCGTAACCATGCTCGCTGACAACGAGGACACTGTGGGCTGATGCGTCTTCAGCTGCCGGGTCATACACAACCATGCCGACAACCTCATCATCTTCATCAATATTTATGCCACGGACTCCTGAAGCAGTTCTGCCGAGCGCCCTGGCATCTGTCTCGTCAAAGCGGCAGCAGCGTCCCTTGCGTCCTGCAAGAAGGATCTCGCTGCTTCCGTTGGTCATTACGGCCTCAAGGAGCTCGTCTCCGTCACGGACGGTAATAGCGATGACACCGTTGGTACGCGGCCTTGAGTATGCCTCAAGAGATGTCTTCTTGATGATACCCTTCTTTGTACCGAGGACAATGTAATTGTTGTTTATGTAATCCTCATCCTTGAGGTTCTTCACATTCAGGTAAGCCTTGATCTTGTCGTCAGGCTCGATGTTGATGACATTCTGGATCGCACGGCCTTTCGAAGCACGCGAGCCTTCAGGAATCTCATATACCTTGAGCCAGTAGCACTTTCCGTTCTGGGTGAACAGAAGCATCGTGCTGTGCATGTTTGCAACATAAATATGCTCGATGAAGTCCTCGTCACGGGTTGCGCTACCCTTCATGCCGACACCGCCTCTGTTCTGGAGACGATATTCTGTAAGAGAAGTTCTCTTGATATATCCCAGATGAGAGATTGTGATGACCACATCCTCGTCAGCATAGAAGTCCTCAGGATTGAATTCCTCGGCAGAAAGTGCGATCTCAGTCCTCCTGGCATCACCATACTTCTCCTTCATCTCCATTGTCTCATCCTTGATGATCTGCATCTGCATGCTTTCATTTGCAAGGACATCCTCGCAATAATGGATGAACTTCATGAGCTCGTCATACTCGTTCTGGAGCTTCTCCCTTTCAAGACCGGTCAGCTGACGCAGACGCATCTCCACGATTGCGGTAGCCTGTGCCTCGCTGAAACCGAACTGTGCTATAAGCTCGCTCTTCGCCTCGTCGACGCTCTTCGAAGCCCTGATTATATTGATGATCTGGTCTATCACGTCAAGCGCCTTGAGCAGACCTTCGAGGATATGGGCTCTCTTGCGTGCCTTCTCGAGATCGAATCTCGTCCTTCTCAAAACAACCTCATGCCTGTGACGCACAAAGTACTTGATCAGCTGCTTCAGGTTAAGTGTCCTAGGACGTCCTTTTACAAGGGCGACGTTATTTACAGAGAAGCTTGACTGAAGCGGCGAGTATTTGTAGAGCATGTTGAGGACCACGTTCGAGTTCGCATCCTTCTTAAGGCGGATAACGATACGTACGCCCTTCATTGTGGTCTCATCGTTGATGTAGGCGATTCCGTCCACCTTCTTGGTCTCGACAAGTTCGGCGATCTTCTCTATCATCTCACGCTTGTTGACCATGTACGGTATCTCGGTGACAACGATTGTCTCACGTCCCGAATCACTTACCTCGATCTCGGTCTTGGACCTTATCACGATTCTTCCTCGTCCTGTCTCAAATGCATCCTTGATGCCCTGGCGACCCTGGATGATACCTCCTGTAGGGAAATCCGGACCCTTGACATACTGCATCAGTTCCTCGACTGTGATTTCAGGATTTTCGATATATGCGCAGATGGCATCGCAGCACTCTGTAAGGTTGTGCGGAGCCATGTTTGTCGCCATACCTACCGCGATTCCCGAAGATCCGTTCAGAAGAAGAAGCGGAAGCTTGGTCGGAAGCACCGTTGGCTCCTGAAGAGAATCGTCGAAGTTGTTCTGGAAATCTACTGTATCCTTGTCGAGGTCAGCAAGAACCTCGTCTGAAAGTTTCGATAGTTTAGCCTCTGTATAACGCATCGCCGCTACCGGGTCACCGTCCATTGAACCGAAGTTACCCTGTCCGAACACGAGAGGATATCTGAGGCTCCAGTCCTGGGCCATACGGGCCATCGCGTCGTATACGCTGGAGTCTCCATGCGGATGGTACTTACCGAGAACCTCACCCACGATACGTGCCGACTTCTTGGTCTGACTTGTCCACGTAAGTCCAAGGCCTTCCATACCGAAGAGCACCCTTCTGTGTACCGGCTTGAAACCATCCCTCACATCAGGAAGAGCACGCGACACGATTACAGACATGGAGTAATCGATGTACGCACTCCTCATCTGCTGGTCTATGTTCACCTGCTCGATCCTACCTGTCTTTACCTCATTTTCCATATATGTTTCCTATCTTTTTAGACTTTTAAGCATATCTTCGCAAAGATACGATTTTTTTAGTAATTTTGTGCATCAGAAGGCAAAATTATTCACGCTTCGCTTTAAAATTGACATCATATGGAAATCAGCATATCAGACGAACTGAACTCGATAATCAACTACTCAAGAGAAGAAGCAATGAGGACAGGCAGTTACGGAATCGCACCCGACCACCTGTTCCTAGGCATTCTACGTCATAGGGAGAACACCGCGACCGATGCCCTTATCGGCACGGGAGCGAACGTCGAGGAGCTTAAGCAGTTCATTGACAGCAGAGTATTCACCAATGAGCACATACCATATTCGGACATAGACAAGGTTTCATTCTCAAGAGGGACACAGAATGTATTGAGCTTCACCATACTGGAAGCGACAAAGCTGCGGAGCCGCCAGGCCTCCTCACAACACCTGCTTCTGGCCCTGATGCGCGCAAGCGGCTCATACGGATGCACATACCTTAAGGACATAGGCATCGACTACGGGACCGTATTCAGATACATGGACAGGAATTCCATGCTGGACAGAGGGAACGAAGAAGGAGGAAACGGGAATGAGGAGGATGAGGTTCCGCAGATAAGGATCCGTCAGGTAAGCGAGGATGAGACTGAAGAGAACAGGACTTCTCCTCTGGAAGAATTCGGATATGACATCACACAAGCTGCGCGTGAAGGCAGGCTCGACCCTCTGGTCGGCAGGGAGGATGAGATCCAGCGAGTGATACAGATCCTCGGGCGCAGACGCAAGAACAACCCCATGCTGGTCGGAGACCCCGGAGTCGGCAAATCAGCCATCGTGGAGGGAATCGCGATAAAGATCGTCAACGGGGACATACCGCCTGTCCTTTCCGGCAAGAGGCTCATTTCACTGGACCTCGGCTCGATAGTGGCCGGCACGAAATACCGGGGAGATTTTGAAAAGAGGCTCAAGAACATCATCAACGAGGTCGCATCAAGCCCTGATGTGATATTGTTCATCGACGAGTTCCACACGATAGTCGGCGCCGGAGGAGCTTCGGGAAGCCTGGACGCCGCAAACATGCTCAAGCCTGCACTTGCCAGAGGCGAGATCCAGTGCATCGGAGCCACTACCATGGACGAGTTCAAGAAGAGCGTGGAGAAGGACGGGGCTCTTGACAGAAGGTTCCAGAAGATTGTAGTGGAACGTACCGACATTCCGCATTCAATCTCCATACTCTCACGTCTGAAGACCAATTACGAGAAGCATCATAACGTCATCTACACTGACGAGGCCATAGAGGCCTGCGTAAGGATGTCGGAAAGATATATAACAGACAGATGTCTTCCGGACAAGGCCATTGACGCAATGGACGAAGCCGGTTCGAAGGTACGTCTCAAGAATCCGAAGAAGACTGCCAACGTCACTGCCGAAGACGTTGCGGAGGTAATCTCCAAGATGACAGGAATCCCTTCGGGAAGGGTTGCCGAAAACGAAGGAACAAGACTGATGAAGATGCGGGATGTGCTTAAGAAGAGGATCATAGGCCAGGACGAAGCCATAGATAAAGTGGTCCGCGCAATCCAGAGGAACAGAGCAGGAATCAAGGATCCCGGCAAACCTATCGGCACCTTCATGTTCTTCGGTCCGACCGGCGTGGGCAAGACCCAGCTGGCGAAGTCTCTCGCAGAATATCTCTTTGATTCAGAGGACAATATGATACGTCTGGACATGAGCGAATATATGGAGAAGTTCAATGTTTCCAGACTGATCGGAGCGCCTCCGGGATACGTGGGATTCGAGGAAGGCGGACAGTTGAGTGAAAGGGTAAGACGCAAGCCTTACTGCGTCGTGCTTCTTGACGAGATAGAGAAGGCCCATCCTGACGTGTTCAACATCCTTCTCCAGGTGATGGATGAGGGAAGACTTACCGACAGTACCGGCAGGACCATCAGTTTCCGGAACACGATAGTCATAATGACGTCAAATGTCGGCAGCCGCGAACTTGAGGAGTATGGAAGCGGAGTAGGATTCAGCACTTCCAGCAGGAATGTGGAAGGAAACAGGAAATCCGTCGTGGAAAAGGCCGTCAGAAAGGCGTTCCCGCCGGAATTCATAAACAGGGTTGACGAACAGGTCTTCTTCAGACATCTGGACAGAGAGGATCTGGAAAAGATAATTGACATCGAGCTCAAGGGTCTCAAGGCCAGAGTCAGGGAGGCAGGATTCGAACTGACTGTGACCGCGGCAGCCAAGAGATTTGTCGCTGAGGCCGGGTATGACCCGAACTACGGAGCCAGACCTTTGAAAAGGGCGGTACAGAGGTTCATCGAGGATCCTGTATCCGAACAGATCATTGCAGAAAGGATGCTCGGAAGAAAGAGGTCCGCAGGAAAGCTCCGCGTCAGTCTAGACAAAACTGATTCCAGTCATCTCCAGGTCCATTTCGTTGATCATGTCGAGCAAAGTACTGTATGAGTCTTCAGATGAGACCATTGAACTGATGTAAGCGAGAGTGTTGTCTGTATTCATATGCTTATGTCTTTAAGTTTGTAATGCAAAAGTAGAACCCACATGTGCCAATACAAGGCACAACAATATGAATTATGATAAAACTTGCAATATTTGACCTTGACGGAACCCTCATAGACACAATGGAGGACATAGCAGGCGCATGCAACCATGCTCTTCAGGCATGCGGATGCCCTCCAAGGCCATTGGGCGATTACAACATGCTTGTCGGCCGAGGAATATTCAACCTTTGCAGGTATGCTGTCCCTGAAGAAATGAGGACAGAAGAAATGGTAAGAAATGTGTACGGAGAGTTCCTGGCATATTACAATGAACATATCTGTGACAGGACAAGACCATACCCCGGAATATATGAAATGCTGGATACCCTTTCGGAAAGAGGCATAGCTTTCGCAGTCGCCTCAAACAAGTATCAGGAGGGTACGGAGTTTCTGATGAACCGTCTTTTCGGAAAGTACCGTTTCGTCAGCATTCTCGGCCAGAGGGAAGGCAAGCCCATCAAGCCGGATCCGGAAATAGTCCATGAGGCTATGGAGGCCATGGGGAATGTCAGCAAGGATGAGGTCGTTTACTGCGGAGATTCGGATGTAGACATGCAGACAGGCATGAATGCAGGCGTGAAGACCATAGGGGTGACCTGGGGATTCAGGACTCGTGAAGAACTGGCATCCTATTCGCCATGGGTTCTTGCAGACAAGGCTGAAGACATATGCAAGGCAATAATTCCAGAATAATGAGACAAGATATGGAAAACGAATTGAAATATACCGACAGACTGGCCAAATACATCCTCGCTGCGGCCGGACTGGCTATAATCTGCACAATCTGCTGGTACTTCAGAGATGTGCTGGCCTATATTCTGATCGCCGTGGTGGTGTCACTTATAGCGAAGCCTCTCATGGGACTGATGCAGAAGATCAGGATCAAGGGCCGGAAGGCTCCTGACTGGCTCCTGGCTGCATTCTCAATCATAATAGTTCTGGGCGTGCTGCTGTCACTGATCACATCAGTCGTGCCTATCATCGGCAACATAGTCAAGGACATCTCAATGGTCAACATTGAGAACGCGGCGCGAGGCATAGCCGCGCCGCTTTCCGAGATCAATGACTTCCTGAAGAACAGCTTCCCTCAGCTCGGACCTGACTTCAAGGTCGAGGTGACCCTGCTCAATGAACTTCAGAAGATGTTCGACGTATCTGCATTCTCTTCAGTCCTCGGCTCAGCCGCATCATTCATCACAAGTCTAGGAGTCGGGCTTTTCTCGGTCGTGTTCATCGGATTCTTCTTCATCAAGGATGACGGCCTGTTCACCGACATCATATGCGCCCTTGTCCCGGACAAGCATGAGAAGACGACACAGAAGGCTATTTCCGACATCGGGCACCTTCTTTCAAGATATTTCATCGGAGTGCTGATAGAGATTGCAGGAGTCGCTCTGATCAACTTCCTCGGTCTGCTCTTCATCGCCAGACTGGGATTCAATGCCGCAATAGGCATAGCCGTACTGACAGGGATCTTCAATGTGATCCCTTATGTGGGTCCTCTGCTCGGAGGTGCATTAGGCACCGTCCTGGGACTTATACTCAAGTACACAAGCGCAACCCCTATCGGACTTGACGTGAACTTCTGGGCATTCACCGCCATCCTGATCGCCATCTTCTGCTTCACACAGCTCGTGGACAACTTCCTATACCAGCCTGTGATCTATTCGACAAGCATAAAGTCGACACCTCTGGAGATCTTCATCGTCCTGCTTATCGTAGGTCACATAGGAGGTCCTCTCGCCATGATCATAGCAATACCATGCTATACTGTGGTCCGAGTGATAGCGTTCCGCTTCTTCGGACATATCAAGGCTATCAAAAGGCTCATACCGGACGAAAAACTAATCTCAAGCAACGAAGACTGATACTATGAAAAAGATATTTTTCACATTTGCAATCATGCTTGCGGCTATCATTTCCGCATCCTCACAGAATGACATCCTGACCCCTGACGGAACCTACATGTACGAACGCAGGGACACATGCGACCTTTTCCTTGACGTGTATGAACCGGCAAAGAGCAGCGAGACCACACTGGCCGGCAAGAAGAAGCCTGCCATAATCTTCATGTTCGGAGGAGGATTCATACGCGGCACACGCGACAACCAGGACTACAACTCATGGTTCAGGATGCTTACCGAGAACGGATACAAGGTCATAT
>JAZNAW010000016.1:0-5628 GCA_045586745.1 Candidatus Cryptobacteroides sp. | reverse complement strand
ATGATGGACTGCAAGAAGGCTCTCGTAGAGGCTGAAGGCGACTATGAAAGAGCTAAGGAAATCATCCGCGAGAAAGGTAAGCTCGTAGCAGCAAAGCGTGCTGACCGCGAGACTTCAGAGGGTGCGGTCATCGCTAAGGTAAACGGCTCAAAGGCTATCGTAGTAGGACTCGGTTGCGAGACTGACTTCGTGGCTAAGAATGCTGAGTTCCAGGCACTTGCTGAGGCTATCGCTGAGACAGCTATCGCTAACTTCCCAGCAGACAAGGATGCTCTCATGGCATGCGTGCTCGCTGACGGAAGAACAGTAGAGGCTGCGGTTACTGAGCAGACAGGTAAGACAGGTGAGAAGCACGTTATCGTAGGATACGAGACTGTTGAGGCACCGTTCATTTCAGCATACATGCACAAGATCACAGGCAAGCTCGCAGCAGTTGTCGGATTCAACAAGGTATTCGACGAGCAGACAGCAAAGGGTGTTGCAATGCAGGTTGCTTCAATGAATCCGGTTGCAGTTTCAGCAGATTCAGTACCTCAGAGCGTGATCGACACTGAGCTTAAGACTGCAGAGCAGAAGACAAGAGAGGAACTCGTACAGAAGGCAGTTGACGCTGCCCTCAACAAGGCAGGTATCAACCCTGCACACGTTGACAGCGAGGCTCACATCGAGTCTAACCAGGCTAAGGGCTGGATCACTGCAGAGCAGGCAGAGCAGGCTCGTGAGATCATCAAGACCGTTTCTGCAGAGAAGGCAGCTAACCTTCCTGAGCAGATGGTTGCCAACATCGCCAAGGGTCGTCTCCAGAAGTTCTTCAAGGAGCAGACTCTCGAGGAGCAGGGCTACCAGATGGGTGACGGCAAGACTCCGGTTAAGGACGTAGTCAAGGCAGCTGACGCTGAGGCTAAGGTTCTCGTATTCAAGAGACTCTCACTCGCTGACTAATTTCGGAACTACGCCGGGTCTCCGGCTATTCCATACAAAGACCATCGGCACATTCCCGGTGGTCTTTTTGTTAACTCATTGTAAATTAACCATTTACCAAAAATCGCCTGCGGCAAATGACGCAGGCGATTTTTGGTAAGTTGTTGATTTGTAGGGGGTTGTGTGTTTTGTTATCTGCGGATTAGTTTCCATACGCCGGCGGCGTAGAGGGCGAGAAGGCCGGTATGGACGGTGAGTTTGATGGCGAGTGGCATTGCCGGAAGGAGCAGTGAAACTCCATAGACTGCACCCATCAGCAGGAAGATGCAAAGCAGTCGGCCCCAGCGGTAAGGGATGGGGTAGTACTTTGCACCGAGAATCGAACTGATCGCAAACATCACAATATAACTGGCAAGATGTCCGAAAGCTGCTGCCCAGTAAGAATAGCGTGGCATGAACAGTACGATTACGATGGCTGTCACAACAAGACCCGAGAGGGTAATCCATATCGCCATATCGGTCTTGCCGGAGAGTTTGTACCACATGGAAACATTGAACAACATTCCCAGAATCATATATGAAAGAAGCATGACCGGTACCACTCCTACCGCTGAACGGAACTGCGGGCCGAGGATGAGCGCGATTACGTCAATATAAAGAATTACTCCGAGGAATACCAGACCGCAGAATGCAGTGAAATACTCCTGTACGGAAGCATATAACGCCCGTGAGTCCTTGTCTCTTGCCCTGCGGAAGAAGAAAGGTTCTGCGGCGTATCTGAACATCTGTATGAACAGGTTCATTATCACAGCCAGCTTGACGGCAGCCTGATACAGACCGAGAGATGATCTCCATGCCTCTGCATTTGTGTCGAAATATCTGAAGAGTATCCTGTCGAGAAAATCGTTGACAACTCCCGGAAGCGCCGCCACCATCAGGGGCAGCGAGTATGCAAGCATCTGTTTCAGAAGCTTGCCGTCCATTCGGAAACTTAGCTTCAGGATATCTGGGACAAAGAGCAGTCCGCAGACGATACAGCTGATGAATATTGCAAAGATCACATAGCTGAAATCCGGTGTGGCCGGAATGAAGTTCAAAAGCCATCCTGCGGAATCCACATGCTTAGGGAACCAGAGGAAGAGAACAAGGTTTGCGGCGGTTTCCGTGATGATCTTTATAGTCTTCAGTATGGCGAATTTCAGTGCCTTGTTCTCCTGACGCAGCTTTGCGAAAAGAATTGCCGTTATGGAATCCAGTGCCAGTATGCCGCCCATATAGGAAATGCATGAACTGTATCCTTCATACCCCAAGGCAGCGGAGATAGGCGAGGCGAATGCGATCATGAGTGCAAGGAAGGTAGCGCTTATGCAGAAGACGGTGACGAATGCATTTGCATATACCTTTCGGGAATCCACGCCATCCTTGTTGGCAAATCTGAAGCATCCTGTCTCCAGTCCCATGACCAGAACAACCTGGAGCACTGCGATATATGCCATGAATTCCGTGACCACACCATAGCTCTCCGGGGTGAGGAGTCTGGTGTAGATCGGAACGAAAAGGAAGTTTATGATGCGGGCGAGGATTGTGCTCAGACCATAAATCATGGTCTGTCCTGCCAATTGTTTCAACGGATTTGCCATAATGACCGCAAAATTAATTATTTTTGTCGGTAATAAACATTCATGGATATGAAAAGGATAGTATTAATACTTGCCGCTGTGATGATGATTTCATCTTGCGCATGCAGAAACGAGTCGCAGCAGGCTTCAGACACACAGACAGATATGGAAAATACAGTTATTGCAGAACCGGAATTCGAGATGGTCACAAGCCACGGAACAATGAAGCTCAAGCTTTACAGCATGACCCCGAAGCACAGGGACAACTTTGTGAAGCTCGTTAATGAAAACTATTATGACGGTCTCCGTTTCCACAGAGTGATCGAAGGTTTCATGATTCAGGGAGGTGACCCGTATTCGAGAGATACGACAAAGGCGAACCTCTGGGGACAGGGTGGCCCAGACTATACCGTACCTGCAGAATTCGTAAGCCAGTACTGGCATAAGAAGGGTGCTATCGCCGCTGCAAGAAAAGGCGATATGGCCAACCCTACCAAGGCATCTTCAGGTTCGCAGTTCTATATCGTGCATGACGAGAACGCATGCCTCCACCTTGACGGCCAGTATTCTATCTTCGGTGAAGTCACAGAGGGCCTGGATGTAATTGACAGAATCGCTGCAGTACCTACAGACTACTATGACAGACCTCTGGAGGATGTGATGATCATCAGCATAAAGCCAGTCGGTGCCGAGCTGGAGCAGGTTCCTGTCGAAGTTTCTGAAGAAGTAAAGGCGGAATAGCTGATGAGAAATCTGAAAGAAAGGTTTTCGACAGTATTCTTTGATGCGGACGATACATTATGGGAAAACGAACAGTTTTTCCGTAATGCGGAGGCTCATTTTGCGGAACTCCTTTCAGAATACACTTCACCTGAAGGTGTGCAGCAGATGCTCTGGCAGAAGCAGGAGGATAATATTCCGCTTTTCGGATATGGTTCCAAGACCTATATGATAGGTATGACGGACGCTGCTGTTGAACTTTGCGGCGGACATCTTCCCGAGCATATCTATTACGGGGTAAAGAAGATCATCACCGACCTTGCCTTCCATGAATTCGAGATCATCGACGGCGTACGTGAGGTTCTTGAGGCTCTTCAAGGTCATTACAGACTGATTGTTGCAACGAAAGGTGATCTTACCGAACAGATGAACAAGTTCCGTGTGTCCGGTCTTGCGGATTATTTCCATCATTGTGAAGTCATGGAGAACAAGGACGAGAAGAATTATCTCGAACTGGCTGCGAAGAACGATATGGAGCCGGAACAGATACTGATGGTCGGAAATTCCGTGAAGTCCGACATTGCACCTGTGGTGAACATCGGCGGAACGGCCATCCACACTCCTCATGAGGTCGTATGGGTCCATGAGATGATGGATATGCCCCAGTCCGACCGTATAATTGAAGTTCAGAACATAAAGGAGATACTTCAATACCTGTTATAGGTTATTTTACAGAAAAAAACGCTACTTCTGCTGTAATGGCACGGAATTGGCAATAAACTTAAACCGAATAGTTTTTTCATAGGTTAAGTTTTAGGTTAGAATTGCGGAGCCCTTTCGATGTGAATCGAGAGGGCTCTATCTTATTAGGGAAAAATGTCTATCTTTGTGTCTGGATTATAAATACAAGGCATGATGGACAAACATAAATCAATAGCATGGGTAATGTCGGCGGTCGCTGCAGCCGCCTTTCTTTTCTGGAAGGGATTCGGAATCATCAGCATTCTTACTATAGTTCTGCCTCTGGGTGTCTTCATGCGTGCCCTTTACCGCTCGTGCAATGTCGGTGATGAAGTGCCGATGTCGTTTGCCGGACTTTATGCCTTTGAAGTGTTTTTTCCGTTCGTCTGGGTGGCAATCCTTTCCATGGCAGGCATCATGCCAGTTGCCACAATCATCAGCTTCATCGCTCTTCCGATAGCGATAGCATGTGCGCAGACTGTAAGGAATTCAGTTGAAGGAGGCCGCCAGATGCTGGCGGATCTCTATCCGAGAACAGCCAACCTGCACAGGATATATACCGTCCTGCTTACAGCAGCATTCATCGCGGCACGTTTTCTCTAGACTGGAATTTTCCTGATTTTATTTCCGATGATGTAGTAAATCCGAAGGTTGTGCGTCTAATGTGCAGAACTGAAAAGGAAACTAAAGGAAATGGATAATTTGGAAATCGATTTTGCGCGGGTCGTCAGGGAACATAAGGGGACGATATATACCGTCTGTTACATGTTCTCAAAGAATGAGGAAGAGGTCGCCGACCTTTTCCAGGACATACTCGTCAATCTGTGGAACGGCTTCGCGAAATTCCGCGGTGACAGCAGCGAGAGGACATGGATCTACCGCGTCAGCCTGAATACCTGCATTTCTGCGGAGCGGAAAAAGAAGAGAAGAGGGGAGACCGTGCCTCTGGATATGGACATAAACCTTTTCGACGATTCCGTAGAGGATCTGAAGCAGATCCGGCTTCTCCAGAACCGTATAAGCCGTCTGGGCCCTTTTGACAGGGCTATCGTCCTGCTATGGCTTGAGAACATGACCTATGAAGAAATCGGAGCCATAGTCGGAATTTCTCCAAAGAATGTTTCCGTACGCCTTTTCAGAATCAAGGAACAGTTGAAGAAAATGTCGGACCAGTAAAATGAACAGATGATGGAAAACAATACATTACTTTCGCATGAACTTGAAGAGATGCGTTCCCAGATAGGTATCCTCAAGGAGAAGTTGGAAAAGCAGGTTATCGTAAATGACCGCAATATCCGCATGTCAATGAAGTCTAAGGCCAATGATCTTAACAGGACGGTCAGAGGTACGGTAGCAGGAGGCATCTTTGCCCTGATTTATTGCCCTATATGCTTTTCATGGCTTGGTTGTTCTATACCTTTTGTAATCGTGACTACGGTAATGCTGGCCATATGCCTTGTGTTGACTATACATCAGAAGGTCGTATTGGGCAGGATGGACTTCTCTCAAGGCAATCTTGTCGAAACAGCCGAGGCATTGGGCCGTGTCAGGAAACATTATATCCAATGGACAAGATTGGCTGCTCCGGCGATTATCGTACCGTGGTATGCGTGGTGTATGTATGAAT
>JAZNAW010000015.1:0-14712 GCA_045586745.1 Candidatus Cryptobacteroides sp. | reverse complement strand
GATCTGTGCAAGCTGTGATGCATCCGGCATAGGTGTAACGGCAACGTCACCGACTACAAGTACGCCATTCTCACCGTATTCAGGAGTGTTTGTGATCATGAGCATCGCGCCGCTGACGCATGTGATGCCTGGAGAGCACTTGATGATCTGGAGAGCAGGACGGAGAGTCTCGCCTGTAGTTGAAAGAGCACCGCTGATCTGACCGTCTGCGTCACCGCTCTTGATGATGAGACATCCGAAATAAAGAGGATCAAGCACGAGTTGTGCAGCCTTTTCCGGAGTCATGCCCTTGTTCTTGCGGAGTTCATAAAGGAGGTTCGCATATTCTGCAGTCTTTTCGCTTGTTGCAGGATCGATGATTGTGGCCTTGCCGATGTTCTTGAGACCGAGCTTGTCTGCAAGAGCGAAGATCTCGTCAGGATTTCCGATGAGGATGATGTCTGCGATTCCGTCAGCGAGAGACATGTCTGCCGCTGTGAGCGTGCGCTCTTCTAGAGATTCAGGAAGCACGATGCGCTGTCTGTTTGATTTTGCACGTGCGATGATGCTTTCAATAAGTGACATATCTGATATATTTTTAGTTTGTTTTCTTTCAACTCTCAAAAATAATCAATAATTCAATATATTTGCATGATTTTTAAGGTTAACATGATAATTTAATTACAATTTACATGAATAAGATATTTTCCATCATCGCATGTCTCTTTGTCATGGCATGCACATCACAGGTCTCTGACGTGAAGACTGTGGACCGTATGACTCACGATCCTGACGCTACTAATACAGAAACAATCCTCCATGTATGGAGCTGGAACTTCCCTACCATCACAGCAAACATGAAGCAGATAGCAGATGCGGGCTTCACCATGATCCAGACTTCGCCTGTCAACGCATGCTTCAGCCCTGAGGGCGGTAACATCAAGATTCTCGACGAGAAGGAAGGAAACTGGTACCACTATTATCAGCCTGTCGACTGGACGATCGGAAACAACATCGTCGGAACGGAAGAACAGATGAAGGAGATGCTTGCTGAGGCGAAGAAGTATGACATCAGAGTACTGGTGGATGTGCTTCCCAACCATACTGCATTTGACATCGACCTTGTAACTGACGGGTTCTATGAGGCTGTCGGCGGAAGGGACAAGATGTTCCATACACATGGCCTTGAGGGTATCCAGGACTATAATGACCGCACACAGTGCACACACCAGGGCGTAGGAGGTCTTCCTGACGTGAATACAGAGAATCCCCTCTTCCAGAAATACTACATGGAATTCGTCAACAAGCTTGTGAACATGGGCGTGCGTGGATTCCGTTATGATACTGCAAAGCATATCGGAGTACATTCTGACCCTCTTGACACTGAAGCAGGAGTAAAGGAAAACGATTTCTGGGATGTGGCCACAGGCCGTAAGGAAGTGCTCGGCGTATCCCTTGCCATCCCTTACGACAGCCTTTTCGTATATGGAGAAGTGCTTCAGGACAGAAATGTACCTGAAAACGAGTATGCCGGATATTTCGGACAGACAGCGTCAAGCTACGGTCATGTGCTTCGTGAGGCTCTTGCAAAGAGAAGCACAAAGGATATCGACCTTGTCTCATGGTATCATACAGCTGCGCCGGAATATCTAACGACTTGGGTGGAAAGCCATGACACGTACTGCAACGCTAATGAAAGCGCAGGTCTAACAGACGCACAGATCCGTACCGGATGGGTGTTCCTTACAGCACGTCAGAACGGTACCCCACTCTTCTACAGCCGTCCTATGAACTCGACACGCGAGAACTACTTCGGTGACAATCTTCTCGGTGCGCGAGGAAACGATGAATTCTTCCATCCGGAAGTAGTGGCAGTCAATAAGTTCCGCCAGTCAATGGAAGGACAGGTTGAAGACCTGAAGTTTTCAGAAGATGGTGAAGTTGCCGTAGTGAACCGTGGTGACAGGGGCGCTGCCATCATCAATTTCGCCCTTGAAGATAATGTTGTAGAATTGCCTGCTTCACTTCCTGACGGAGAGTATGCAGATGAAGTTCATGGAAATGTATTTACCGTGGAGAACGGCATGCTCAAGGGATCTGCTGAGCCTGAAACGACTTATATTATTGTAAGGAAGTAAGATTCCATAGCGATATTGTCATGAAGATGAGGAAGCCACGTAATATTGAAAGGTATCAGAAGCATTACTCGGAAAGCAGACTTTTCCAGAAATTGGGAAAAGTCTGCAAGTCCGCAGGAGTGAAGTCTGTCTATTATGTCCTCCTGCTGTATTATGTGCTTATTGATAAGAACACCTCATTGAATCACAAGATGACAATAATCGGGACATTAGGATATTTCATCCTGCCTCTGGACATATTGCCGGACTTCATCCCTATTGCAGGATTTACTGATGATATGGCGGCATTGGTTGCATGCATAAAGACAGTATGTGCCAATATAACTCCGTCAGTCAGACAGAAGGCAAGGACGAAACTGGCCGAATGGTTTGCTGATGTCGATTATTCCGGAATCGATGATATGGGCACGGATGAATTTCAGTCTCCTGATAGAAGTTGACGCCTTCTGTCAGGATTTTTTTTCTATCGCATATCGGATCAATGGCAATCATGGTGAGCGCATGCCTCACCATTGTCCTTCAGATTTCCTGCCAGATATGCGGTCACGACTTCCTCGACATCACCGCTGCATCCGCGGATCACTTCAATACGCTGTGAGCCAAGTACATTCCTGGCTCCTTCTCCCATGTTGCCGGCAAGCATTACGCTGACTCCCATCTGCCGGAGCACCGGAGCGATTCCGCTCTTGCATCCGCAGCCTTCAGGTGAAGCCATCCTGCTGACATTGCAGACCTTTCCGTCAATTACATCGAATATGGTATAATATGCGCAATGGCCGAAATGGTCATCCACGCGTCCGTCTCTTGTAGGTACAGCTATCTTCATATTTACTTATTGATTATTTTCCATCTTAATCTCCACACTCCGTTCTCATACGAATGGCTTATCACCTTGAAGGTGCCTATCTCTCTGGTGTTGTCCACATGTGCTCCGATACATGCACATGCGTCGTAATCCCCTATCCTTACTATGCGTAAGGTTTCCGATGCATCCTCAGGCAATTTGCTCAGATCGACAATCTTTCCGGCTTCTTCCTTCTGCATGAACTCTATCGTAACATCCAGGTTACGGGCTATAACTTCGTTTACCGTTGATTCAATCTTTGCAACTTCCTCTGCTGCTGGTTCTCTGTCAAGAATATAGTCGCACTTGGATTTCTTCTTCTCCACATGAGCGTTTCTTGAACGGGGACACCCGAACATCTTCACCATCGTTGCGTTCAGTACGTGTTCGCAGGTATGGGATGGTTCATGTTCGGATTTGTTATGTGCATTTAATATCTGTTGGGTTTCCATATGTCCGGATTTTCTGAATTTTAGTAAAAATAAGAATTAATTGTTAATTTTGAAAATCAATAACCAAATACATATGAAAAAGATATTATCAGTCTTGTTTATCGGGACATTGCTTTCTGTTACCGTCAGCGCACAGTCAAATCTTGAGAAAGTATATGATGAGACAGCAGATCAGCTGGAACAGATATCAGAAGCAGTGAAGGCTGCCGGAAAGAATGACAGGTTCGTCATATGTCAGGTGGGTGGCAACTGGTGCCGCTGGTGTCTCATGTTTGCAGAATTCATCACAGAAGACGATGAAATACGAACCTTGATCGACAAGAACTTCGAATACATCCATGTCAACTATAATCCTCGCAAGCCAAAGGATGAAACTGCTGTCAGAATGCTTGAAAGACTGGGGAATCCGGAAAGGTTCGGTTTTCCTGTGCTGGTAGTTCTGGACAGCAAGGGGAATGTAATTCATACCCAGGATTCTAGTCTGCTTGAAGAAGGTAACGGATACAACAGGGCTAAGGTATTGCGATTCTTCACTAACTGGACACCTGATGCAGTCAGGTAAGACTTTGCTTTTATTTTACAGTAACCTTCGGGATATCACTCCAAAGAGTCGTGTAATGAGGAGACTGTTTCTCACTCAGTGACCTGATGTGTCCGCTTCCCTGCACTGCCAGCTTGATGACACCGCGTCCGAATGTGCCGTTTATTGTATCCATGGCAGAGGTCAGCTTATGTTCCTTTTCTGATGTGACCTTATCCTCAAATAGAGAACGTACCACGTCACATTCCTGAATGATATGTGTTGCTACTACTCCGGCTTTCTTATATCCGAAGCCCGGCTTGTAAAGTTCATGAGCTGCAGCGACAGCACGCGCCACTATTGTCCTCTGATCGTTTGTAGGATGTTCGAAATGTACCAGAGAATTGCCGTATGTCTGCGGTTCACTATCCTTGAACCTGTTCGTATATGCGAAAACCGTCATTTCCTTTACGACACATCCCTGATGCCGGACCTTTTCCGCCATCGATGATGCAAAGTTGGCTATCTGCTCACTGATTTCTTCTACATCCGATATCTCTTTTGCAAAACTGCGTGAAACGCATATGGACTGTTTAGGCTCGAACCCATCCTCGAACTCAATGCATGGTTCGCCTCTTAACTCACGCCATGTCCTCAGGCCGGGAAGAGCAAAGTTCTTCCTTACAGCCGCTTCCGGCAGCTGGATAAAATCCCATGCTGTCCTTATACCCATGGAATGCAGTCTGGCTGATGTCTTTCTACCTATGCCCCATACGTCTTCGATCGCGAACTTCTGGAGGACCTTCTCAATGTCCTGCGGCCTGTGCATATAGCATCCGCCACGTAATCTGGGATATTGCTTGCAGAGTCTGGATGCAATCTTGGCCAGTGTCTTGCTCGGAGCTATCCCGACGGATACAGGAATCGACGCGAGCCTCCAGCACTCGGATGAAATCTTCTTTGCGTACATGTCGAAGTCGACATTTTCCATGCCTCTGAGGTCAAGGAATGCCTCGTCAATGGAATATACTTCTATCGCAGGGGCGAAGTCCTCCAGGATCCATCGTATTCTCTGTGACATATCTCCGTATAGAGCCATGTTGCCGGAAAAGACGGCAACGTCATTCTTTTCCACGAGGTGCCTGATCTTGAAGAACGGGGCTCCCATCCTTATTCCTAGCGCCTTTGCTTCATTGCTGCGTGCCACAACGCAACCGTCGTTGTTGGAAAGGACAATGACAGGTTTCCCCTGAAGATCCGGGCGGAACACCCTTTCGCAGGAAGCGAAGAAGTTATTGCAGTCAGCCAGCGCAAACATCGTTACATTTTCTTGATCACATACGTAACGACTCCCCAGACCATGAAGCTGTTTTCAGAAGTGACTTCTATAGGCCGGTACTTCGTATTCATTTCATTAGCAGGCATAAGGCGTAGAGTTCCGTCTCCGATCTCAATTCTCTTGACAGTATATTCCCCATCTATGAAGCAGACAGCCTTGCATCCGTTATAAGGTTCCACAGCCCTGTCTACAATTATTAGATCTCCCTCATCCATGTCGGCATCAACCATTGAGACGCCACTGACACGAAAGAAGAATGTGGATGCCTTATGGCGCACAAGAAGCTTCATAAGGTCCAGTTTCTCACGAATATCCTCAGCAGGTGACGGGAAACCAGCCTTAACTTCACCGAGCAATTCTCCTTGTGCAGGAGTGTCATAATCCGGACTGTAAGGTTGAAATTTATCCATAACGCAGACAAAGATAAAGAAAATCACATTTAGTTGTAACAGTTTTTAGTATGGATATTTTATGTATTTTTGTCGGTATGAACAAGTCATTGAAATATCAGGAACTGTACAAGCAGATCGGGAGCATCGTCGGTGACGAGACCGATCTGACCGCGAACATGGCCAATACTGCTGCGCTTCTGCATGAAGCATTCGGATTCTGGTGGACAGGATTCTATATCGTCAGGGACAATCAGCTCGTACTGGGTCCATTCCAGGGTCCTGTGGCATGTACGCGCATCGGATTCGGGAAAGGTGTCTGTGGAACTGCGTGGAAGATACGTGAATCTGTGATTGTGCCTGATGTGCATCAGTTCCCCGGACATATCGCTTGCAGCAGTCTTTCACGGAGCGAGATTGTGGTACCGATGTTCCGAAATGATGAAGTATATGCAGTTCTGGACATAGACAGCAAGGAGTTCTCGACGTTTGATCAGACAGACAGGGAGTGGCTTGAAAAGATTGTCGGATTGATATGGAAATAAGACAGGCAACAGATTCTGAACTGGAATCGTTGATGAAGGTGTTCGATTGCGCCAGGGAGATCATGCGTGACAGCGGAAACCTTCGTCAGTCTTAATCTGGCAAGACTATTGCAGGCAGACTTCAGTTCATATAAAAAGTTTTAAGGATTTTTGCTTCATGATAATAAGCATTCTTACTATACTTCTTCTTATTTTCCTAAGCCTCTTCCCTAAAAGAATAAGGAAGAAGGTAATATCCAGACTAAAACGGTTCTTTGCCATTAAGAAACATGGAAATCAGGCGTGATAAGATATAAAGAATTCTGACGGAGAGATAATGATAACAGACAACAGAACGGCCCTTATACTTGAAGGAGGCGGACTTCGTGGGGTTTTCACCTGCGGAGTGCTGGACTGCTTCATGGACCATGGCATCAGATTCCCGTTCACGGTGGGAGTAAGCGCCGGAGCCTGCAACGGGCTGTCGTATATGTCGGGGCAGAGAGGAAGGGCAAGAAGCAGCAATATAGACCTGATGGAGAAGTACCGCTATGTAGGTCTGAGATACCTTCTGACACAGGGATGCATTATGGACTTCAAGCTGCTGTTTGAGGACTTCCCCGAGAAGATCATACCATATGACTACGATGCATATTTCTCAAATCCAGACAGGTTCGTGATGGTGACGACCAACTGTCTTACAGGCAAGGCGGAATATCTCGAGGAGAAGTCATCTGCAGAAAGGGTCATGAGCATAGTCAGGGCATCAAGCAGCCTTCCGTTCGTAACTAAGATCACTTATGTGGATGGTATTCCTATGCTTGACGGCGGTATCGCAGATTCAATCCCGGTCAGATATGCCATGGAACAAGGGTATGAACATATGATAGTGATTCTTACCCGAAACAAGGGATACCGCAAGAAGGAGACCAGGATGCGGATAGCCAGGTTCATGTATCGTAAATATCCTGCTCTGCAGAAAGCTCTTTCAGAGCGCAATACCGTCTACAACCAGACTATGGATATGATAGAAAGGATGGAAGACGAAGGAAAGATTACCGCCATCCGGCCTGTCAGACCCGTTGAAGTCGGACGTATGGAGAAGGATACGGTAAAACTTGCTGCATTGTATCAGGAAGGATATGACATCGCCCGAAAGTTCATTCACAGATCTTCGGATGATCCGTTTTTCATGTAGTTAAAGTACTTCAACTAGAACGGTGAACTGCTCTTGACGACCTTTATGTTTCTGCTTACGCTGCTGATTCCGGTAAATACCATGTATGGAAACTTCAGGATGTTCCTCTTCAGCTTGTTCAATGCCAAAGGCTCATCATCAATTGCCACGCATCTTATCATACAGTAAACGGTATTATCAATGTAACGGAATATCTTTCATCATCTTTCTCGATAGAAAGAGAATACTTGTCACCATATAGCAGATCCAGCCTTCTTCTGACATTTACAATGCCTACTCCTCCTTCTTTCCTGCCGTCATTTTTAGGCGAAATGCTGTTTACACATGAGAAATAAATATGGTTCTCGCTTTCATCCAGTCTTATGTCAATGTAAGTGGGTGTCAAATAGGTCACACCATGCTTGAAGGCGTTTTCAACGAATGAAATCAGCAGAAGGGTCGGAATCTTCTTGTTTGAAGACGGTTCTTCAGGCATGTTCACTGTCACCTTTACAGTATCATCCGGATACCTCATCTTCATAAGGGATATATACGAGGATATGAAAGTAACCTCAGAGGCAAGGCTTGTAGTTCCATTCTCATATAAGGCATGCCTCATCAATTGGGATAATTCAATGATCATCTTCTGGACCATCTTCGTATCCACTTCCGCCATTTCGTGAATGTTGTTCAATACATTCATAAGAAAATGCGGACTGATCTGATATTTGAGATACTTCAATTCTTCCTGAAGCACCATATTTGGATGTGCTTCCAGTCAAATGCTTTACCTTTTATGTTTTCCCAAACCTCAATAACAAAAGGGAGAACTGCAACAAACAACCATATGATCACATATATGATTGTCTCCTGATGATTTCGTATCTGTTTGTAATATCTGTTCATACCATCCAAAGCAATGGAATCAGTTCACGATACAAAATTATCACAAACAAATATTATTGTGAATAAATTTAAATCAACATAGTCAAAACTTATGTGAATATATATTGCATATCACAATTTTAGAATTTATTCAATGACCCGGACCATTCCGCCATAGCGGGTGCAGACCTGTGCTGAGACCTCAACAGCCAGTTCGTGTGCTTCCTTGATTGTCATTCCTTTTAATATACCGGCCATGAATGTCGCGATGAAAGAGTCTCCGGCACCGACTGTATCTGCTACCTTGACTTCAGGTGTACCCATGGATGATGTTTCAGACGTGGTGAAGATGTGACTGCCCTTGGTTCCGCATGTAAGTATCAGGAACTTGAGATTCCAGTCATGAATCAGTCTTCTGCATATATCTTCATGAGAATCAGAATCATATCCGAACATATCCTTGACGATTTCAAGCTCTTCGTCATTTATCTTGAATACGTTGCAGAGCTTCAATGATTCGGTGATGATCTCCTTGTCATAGAAATTCTGACGGAGATTGATGTCAAAGACCTTGTAAGTTTCTTCTGTCTGAGGCATAGCTTCAAGAAATCTCCTGATCGTACTTCTTGAAACCGGGTTTCTTTGAGTCATTGAACCGAAGCATGCCACATTGCATTTCCTCGCGATTTCATCAAGGGAAGGTGTGTATGGTATGAAGTCATAGGCTACATTCTCGATGATGTCATAGGTAGGAATACCATCCTTATCAACATCGATCATTACCGTACCGGTGGGATAGTCTAGAACTTCAAGCTTGTGTTCGAGCCCCATCTGATTCAAAAGATCTACAATTTCACCCCCAAGACTATCCTTGCCTATACCGCTTACAAGCAGCGAATCAAATCCGAACTGCTTCATGTAGTATGCGAAATTGGCAGGAGCTCCACCAATCTTACGTCCTTCCGGAAGGCAATCCCAAAGAACGTCCCCTATTCCGACTATAAAATGATTCATAGGCTTATTTCATGTCTGTTTTAGATAGGAAATACTTTCTTCTTTCAGGCTCAAACTTTTCAATTGCGTAACGAAGCATAGTTCTAGGCATGTCTGATTTATGCTTCTCCAGAAATCCGACCAGCAGATCCTCATCGCGCTTGCCTATCTCACGAAGCATCCAGCCGATTGCCTTCTGCATCAGGTCATGTCCAGTATGCAACAGTTTTTCCGCCAGTTTCAATGTGTCGGTATAACGGCCTTTCCGAATCAGCATGAGTGTGGATACGACTGATATCCTCTGTTCCCACATGTTTGAAGATTCCGCCAACTGATATAGTACCTCACTATCATTCTGCAATACAAGGTAATCACCAAGAATATAAGGTGCGGAAAGATCGACCAGATCCCAATTATTGATTCCTTCAGTATGAGTAAGGTAGAACCGGACAGCATCATTCGGATTCTTCTTATATTTTTCAATCAGAATCAGCAGGGCGCATAAACGGACTTCGTGCCATTCGCTTTCCATCAGCCATTCCAGAGATTCAAATGAGGTTTCCTTATACTTTCCGGCAACCTTACGGGTATTGGGAACAATGACCCCGAGAAACCTGTCCCCTTCTCCATACTCCCCTTTTCCGGTCTTGAAGAATCTCGGCAGGACTGTTTTCTTTTCCTCGTCAGAGTGTGCTCTCAATTCCCTTATGATGTTGGCATATGTTTCTGCAGTCTTCAAAAGGGATGAAGACAGATGGCAATAGCCGTCAGGGTTCTTGACAAGGTACTGCTGATGGTATTCTTCTGCGGTATAGAAACATTCAAGCGGAGAAACTTCTACGGCCAGAGGTCGTTTTTGCTTATTCTGAATCTCCGCGAAAATATCCTCTATCACATGCCGGTCAGCCTCGGCCACCCAGTAGATGCCTGTACGATATCTTGTACCGACATCTTCTCCCTGTCGATTTACAAGAAGCGGGTCAATGGACTTGAAAAAAAGACGGCAGAGGGTTGCCAAAGAAATCACATCCGGGTCATATAAGACCTTTACGCACTCGACGTGTCCGGTATCATCGGTATAGACCTGTTGGTAGGTGGGCTCTTGAACATGACCGTTGGCATAACCGGATTCTGTCTCAAGCACACCTTCAAATCGGCTTATATAATGCTGTGTGCCCCAAAAGCATCCGCCAGCCAGATAAATCGTGTCCATGTGTCTTGCACCCTTTTAGTCGACGGTCTGACCAGGCAGACCGATCATAATCCAGACAAAATTAATCAAAATACGGCAAATAGTCCACCAAAACCGTCCGACTCTTCAATTCTGCAAGTGACATAACCAAAAGAAGTTTGGCAATATAATGGACGTGTACCCCATCCTTGGATGCAGGCTCCCGTGTCTCATCCTTTCTTCTTCGTCCGGTAAGGAATGCCCTCCTCTGGGACTGCCTTTCCTCAAGGATCTCATACTCCTCGTCAGTGAGTTGTACCCCCTTCGGGGCTGTCTGACTCCCATCTCCAAACATATTCGGGTCATAGGAAATGATGTCAAGACTCATAATCGGAGCATGAACTATTGTCGCGTTCTCCCTTATCTTTGTTGTAAAGACCACATCTCCGTACTGTTCTCTCAGATTCTGTTCAACATACGATCAAGGCTTCTTCTTGTATGGAATCGAGTGACGATTATGCCGTCTATATCCAGGTCCGGATTGAGCCCGGAAGAGACAATCTCAGCCATCTTTATCAGTTGCAGTAACCCTTCTGCGGCATATGCGTCACAGGATATGGGAACAATGATAGATGTCGCAACAGTAAAAGCATTAACGGTGATGATTCCCATCTGAGAAGGACAATCAAGAAGAATCCAGTCATATTCATCCTTGATTGGTTTGAGATGCTGTCTTAGGATGGTCTCCCTCTGGATTCGTGAGGCAACAACTGTATCAAGTGCTCCCATAGCAAGCGAAGAAGGGACAATGTCGAGGTTCTCACGGACGTTGTAGACAGGAATGGCACTCTCTCCGCAAAAGGCTTCATACAGGCTGGATTCAGGGATGAAAGCAGCGAACCGAGTGTTGCAGCGGTTGTCGTCTTGCCTACCCCACCCTTATGGCTGGCCATAGCGATGATTTTTGTCTTTTCCATATAGCATTTATCTAATAATTAATATCTTTGCAGCGGATATAAGCCGTAGCAAGAAAGAGATAATCGTTATGTGCGAAGTCCCCGCCAGCGAGGTCTCACCGTTTGGTAAAACTTCTCCACGCATTCTGGGGCACAGTCTAGGCATCCCTCGGGATGCTTTCTCTGTTTATATCAAAGCACGTTATCTAGTATCCCTTCCGTTCATCAGTATCAATACAGCTGTCGTGTGTCTCAAGGAGTGGGCAGAATACTCATGACCGACAAGTCCAATGCTCTTCATCGCTTCCTTACATACATACTGTACAGACCTGGTTGACATCCTTGCTCCCCTATGTCCTTTCCCGTCTGTCAGGAACAATGGTTCATCCTTCTTGGTCTTACCACGCGTATAGAGGTATTCCAGAATCGGAGCCCATGTTGCCTCTCCGAGAATCACGAAGTTATCCTTCTCATCGAATCCCTTTCCCCAGACACCCACAGCATTCACACGTTTTTTCAAATCCCATAGGACAATCGATTTAATGGTTTCCGGCCTCCCGTGCAAATAGGAGTGTCCGATTATAAATCCAATTTTTCGATCAAATCGTGGACAATCGTGGACACAACTCGCTTACTACTTCTCAGTTCCTCCCCGCAAGAGTAAGAATTAATACCTCAAGAGGGTCATTCCACCATATGAGCATCAAATCAGCTGAAAAACATAGTAAATCACTGATATACAGAGCCAAACAAACAAAAGAAAGAGAGCAATATAACTTACTCTCTTCCAGAAGGCTTACAGAATTGATTATTAATTACTTAAATAATCCGCCCTAGATAATCGGTATAAAAATATGGTTTCCGTTAGATAGGAATAACTAATGTATCTTACCATCTGTCAAGCCTGTCACAAAGGTAGGAAGCTATCTGCAAATAACGGACAAGAAATTATAACTTTTTATTATTGTCTTGATTTTCAATAAGCTAGATAGAGCAACATTGTACATTTTGTAACACATGAGGATTATGAGGCTGACCAAAGTCTGGTTATAAAACCTTTAAGAGACGATTTCACACAAATTTACTTCGGAAAACATCAGACCACAGTCGGAAAACATTCTCATCGCATTCTCGTCACAATCCCCTATTTCAGAGGCAATTATCATTCTTGATTTAGAGTCAGAAATCCACCATAGTAACTGACTTTCACGACCAATTTCTTTGAAGATCTAATTTTGAATAATTATCAACGTAGATTCATCTTACATTTCGCTATATCTACCTTGTCCACCCTTTCATCCAGCTGCATTCTTTGGCAATATCCTCAAGGGACTCATACTCGAGCGTTGCATTTGATGTGTTTCCATCTGCCACGAACTTGTCATTGGTATAGATGCTTTCCTTACTGTCAAGCGTTCCTGAGATTGCCACTCCACTGAGTTTGGATACCTTGTCGAGGAGGGCATTTTCGGTTTCTGCACTCTCTACAGCCAGCGGTTTGCCCTTGCCGGTTACTTTGGCTGATGTGATTTCAACCTGAGTTCCTCGACGCAGACGGATTCCCTGTTTGCCTGCACCATTTCCGACGAGAATGAGCTTGCTCAGTACCGGATGCGACACAGGTGTTGCGGCAAAGTTATTCTCATTGTTGTCTGCCTCGATAAGGCAGTCACAGTCATAACCGAGGACTGATTCAGGCGCCTGGAAAGCTACCAGATTCTCTCCCCTTCCGTTCCAGCCTTCAGTCCAGTCGAAGGAGTCATCCGAGCAGTTGACCACTACCATATTCTTTACATTGACGGAGCCGCCGAAGAACTCGAATCCGTCATCTGAGCCATGATATGCCTCGCAGTTCTCTACTGTTGTACCGCTTCCTACACCATAGAAGGTGATGCCGTTAGCCTCGTGTTCCTCATCAAAGGCATATCCTGTGTATTCCACACGCACAAATTTCAGAACTCCGCTGTTGTCCTCATCTTTATCTCCGCCATAGGTCGCTCCACCAATCTCCGAGCTGCCCTTGCCGCCTTCCGCATTGGTGCGCGCGTATCCGCAGATATGGATACCGCCCCATGCTCCCGGTTCTTCTTTCTGGGATGTCATCACAATCGGTGAAGAGGCCGTTCCAACCGCATTGATCTTGGCGCCCTGCTCGACTAGAATATAGTCAACCTTGTCATCATACAGGCTGACGATAGTCACTCCCTCTTCAATATTCAGGGTCGCTCCTGCCTTCACGATCAGCTCTCCGTCCAAAGTATAGGTCTTTCCGGACTCAAGTGTCAGGTCGGAAGTTACAGGTCCGTGCAGGGTTGAACCGTCATCCGGATTTACTGCAGGATCATCATTAATGTCGCATGATACGATTACAAACATTCCGGCTATCAAAGCCAATGAACTGAATTTGAAATAATTCTTTTTCATAAAATGTTGATTTAAAATGGTTGTTGTCATATTTTCTTCTATAGTTTGAATGTAACACCTATCTCAAGGGCTTGTCCGTATCTATATCTCTCCACTTCCAGCGTCTGTCCTGTCAAAGGCACATCCTGCCTGAAGACGAGATCCTGTCCCAAGAGGTCACTTGCCTGAAGCTTTACCGACCAGCGTTTGTTGAACTGGTAGCTTGCAATGAAGTTGAGAGTATGAACCGCGTCCTGCCTGATGTCTCCCAACTGCGACACGCCTACCGCGTGTATCCTGCTGCCTTGCATGTTGTATAGCAGTACCATGTTCAAGGCCTTCTCATCACCAAATCTCGGAGACCATGTGATGTCTGCGTTGATCAGGACAGGAGATGCACCCTGAAGCGAACGTTCCTTGTTAGTGTATGCTCCTCCTTCCGGAAGCTTCACATTGGTATACATGTAGCTTGCATTCGCTCCGACATTAAGATTCTTGGCGATCCTCTTGCGGAACTCCACTTCCAGACCTGCAGCAAAACCGTTATCCGCATTTCGGAATGAGTGCATCGTGGCGCCTCCATTAAGTGCCTGTATCCGTTCGATCGGGCTATCAAGATATTTGAAGTAGCCTGTAACACTGAGCATATCACCGTCGGATCCGAAGAGTTCGTATCTGAGATCCAGATTATAGTTGTATGCGTTATTCAGATCCTCGTTACCCCTTATCTGTGCAGACCCGTAGGATTCCTGATACAGGAACGGAGCCATTTCTATGAATGATGGTCTTGTGATAGTCCTGGATGCGGAAAAGCGCAGGATATGGGTATCGTTGAAGGTGTATTTAATATTCAATGCCGGGAAAAGGTCTCCATGCTCAATCGCACTCTTCCTGCCGAACCAGTCGCCACCGTCTGAAGCGTATCTGACCCACTGCCGGGCA
>JAZNAW010000014.1:0-13580 GCA_045586745.1 Candidatus Cryptobacteroides sp. | reverse complement strand
TCTGTAAGCATGGTCTTGAATCCCATGTCATATACCATTTCTCCGATTGCATCAGAGTAGATGAGCTCGGTATTTCTGAAAGCCTTCGGAGTCACGCCGAAGTAGTGCTCGATGGCTGCCTTGTGCTTAAGTACCTGGTTCTTGAACTCGATAGGTGATGCGAGTGATGCAAGAGAGTGGTAGTAAGTCTCTGAAAGGAACTCGACACTTCCTGTCTGAGCGAGCTTGCGGAAGCTCTCGATAACCTCAGGTGCATATCTGTCGAACTGCTCGAGAACCGAACCTGAGATAGAGAATGCAACCTTGAATGCTCCCTTGTTTGCCTCGATGAGCTCGAGAAGGAGGGCGTTCATAGGAAGATAGCACTTCTGGGCTACTCTACGAAGGATGGTCCTGTTTGCGAAATCGTCATAGTAATGCGAATCCTTTCCGATGTCAAAGAATCTGTATAGTCTCAATCTGTTTGGCTGATGTACCTGAAAATACAGACAAATACTCTTTTTCATGATTATGTAGTTTTATTTATTTCTTGTCAATTACTTCCTGATAAATTCCCTTGATCTTTGCGGCAACGTCGTTCCACTTGATGCTGTTCACCTCATCATAGCCGCAGCGTGCAGCGAGGTTGGAGATGGCAGGATACTGGAGAAGACCGTAGATTGCATCAGACATTGCATCCACATCCCAGAAGTCCACCTTGAGGGCGTACTTGAGGATCTCGGCACAGCCTGACTGCTTCGAGATGATCGAAGGAACGTTTGTCTGCATGGCCTCGAGAGGCGAGATTCCGAAAGGCTCCGAGATCGAAGGCATCACATAGACATCCGAAAGGGCGAACATCTTGTGAACCTCCTTTCCGCGGAGGAAGCCAGTGAAGTGGAATCTGTCAGAGATACCCAGACGTGCGACGTGACGGATACACCTGTTGAGCATATCGCCGCTTCCGGCCATCACGAAACGCACATTGTTGCATCTCTTGAGCACCTTTGCTGCAGCCTCGATGAAGTACTCAGGTCCCTTCTGATAGGTGACGCGGCCGAGGAAGGTGACCACCTTCTCCTTCACGTTCCTCTCGACCTCGATCTTCTCGCGGCCTGTGAAGTCCACAGCATTGTGGACAGCCACGACCTTTTCAGGCTCGATTCCGTAACGGTTGATACAGATGTTTCTTGTAAGCTCACTCACAGCCATCACCTTGTCGGCAGCCATCATACCCTTTGTCTCAAGGTCAACTACTCGTGTATCGACCTGGTCGTCGCTCGCGCGGTCGTATGATGTGGCATGCATGTGAACCACGAGAGGCTTGCCGGTAAGCTGCTTCGCAGCGATACCTGCAAGATATGTAAGCCAGTCATGTGCGTGGATCACATCGAACTGGTCCTTGTACTGCATTGCGATCGTAGCACCTACCATCGCATAGCGTGCAACCTCCTCCATGAGGTTTGCGCCGTACTTTCCGGAGAACTTGTACTTCTGTCCGTACTGCACGCGGAAACCCTTGATCTGTCTCTTGCGCTCCTCCTCGACCATAGTGGTGAAGTCGCGTGGATCTACATAAGGGACCATGTTTGTACCGATGTGCACGAACTGAACCTTTCCGAGGAACTCATCGACGGTTTCGCTCACGGTGTCGATGGCGACATCGCTGGCGTTGATGATCTTCACTGCGCTTTCATCCTCGTCTCCCGAAGCCGAAGGCATCACGAAAAGAACATCCACGTCGTTGTAGGCAAGACCTTTGGTCATACCGTAGCAGGCTGTTCCAAGTCCGCCTGCAATATGAGGAGGGAACTCCCATCCGAACATCAAGACTCTCATTTCCTTTCCTCCTTATTTCTTATACTGTTTCATGATATATGCGATACGAAGAAGTGCGGCTGTACTCATGGCCGAAGAAATGGCACCGTGCGGCTCGTGTGGAGGGTCACCGTCATAAAGCTCGGAGAATGCACCTACACCGTGCTTGCTGATGTCCTCGAAGAATCCTTCAACGAGATACTTCGCTCTTCCGTAGAACACATCGCCCATCATTCTGAAGCAGAGGTCAATGTATGGCGCGAGGAGTACAGGGAATGCACAGCCCTGATGGTATGCGAGGTCGCGGTCGATCTGCGAGCCTTCATATACTCCTCTGTAGTTCTCGTTTCTAGGAGAAAGCGAACGGAGTCCTCTCTTGGTGACGAGCTCGTCGTTGATGGTCATCACAACCTCTGAAACAACCTCGTCGTCCACCGGACAGTACTCAAGGTAAATAGGGAAGAGGATGTTAGGACGTACTGCCTGATCCTGCGGCCCATTTCCGACATAGTCCACAAGATATCCCCAGTCCGGTCTCCAGAATGTAGGCTGGAAGTTCTCCTTCACGAGATCACGTACAGGAGCCCAGCGCTCCACGAACGAGCTCTTTGCAGGTCCGTACTTGTTCTCCATGTCTATCGCGAAGCAGAGTGCGTTGTACCAGAATGCGTTTGTCTCGATCTGGTAACCTGCTCTTTCAGTAACAGGTCTTCCGTATACATAAGCGTTCATCCATGAAAGCGCAACACCATCCATCTGGGCCCAGAGGAGTCCGTTAGGATGCATTGTGACTTCCTTTCTCTGTCCCGGAGCATAACTTTCGATGATGCCCTTGAGGACTTCGCTGTATTTCTTCCAGATCTGCTTTTCCTTTCCGCTGAAGCGGATATACTGCTGGAGGGTCTCCGTAAGTCGGAGAGGAGCCTCGACCTGGGTGGTCCTGCGGTAAAGTCTTTCCTGCTCGTCAGAGATAAGCGTATCGAGAATCTTCTCGAATTCGTCGCAGTCGCCGTTTGCAAAGAGGGTGAGGCCAGGGAGTGAAACGATTGTCTCACGAAGAAGTCCTGTCTCAAGCCATGAGAATCCGGCATTGATCTGCGCACGGTTTCCGTTGTGGATCTTGAAGAGCTCCGCATTATGTCTGAGGAGGTCGACATGTGTCTCGATCTCCGGAGTCTTCTTGAGGATGTCAGTAAACTTCCTCTTAAGTCCCTTAGGGTTGATCTCGCTGCATGAAGCAGAGAAAACAAGCGACTCGCCCGGCTTCATCTCGACTGTGAACGAACCTGGAACGAGCAGGTCTTCCCTGCAGTCGAATCCGCGGCGGTACTCGTCTGAGTATGTGACTCCGCTGTACCAGTAAGGCTGATGCTTGTAGGCCGCTTTTGCAGAAACCTGAAGGTTAAGGTCAGGGAATCCGTCATAGAGTCGGAACGAGACTCCGCCGTCTACCTCGTCATATCCTGTATATGCCTCAGGATTCTGGTTTGTAAGGGCATGGATGCTTCTGAAAGCAAGGAACGGTTTGAGGACCAGATTTACCTTTGAAGGAGCCTGTACAAGCTCGTACTTGATAAGAACCTGATCGTTGTCCGGAACCATCATGATGGTCTTGGTAAAGATGATGCCTCCGACCTTGTAGGTCACCACCGGAACCGGATTCGCATCGAAGTCGATGATGTACTTGTGTCCTCTTGGTTCATAGGTGTCGCCATAGCAGTGGATGCCAAGGTTGAACTGCTTGCCTCCAAGGACCAGACTCTCATCCAGCGCAGAAAGCAGCATGTACTTTCCGCCTCCCAGTCCTGCAACAGGGACAGCGAGCAGTCCGTGGTAGCGTCTGGTGTTGCAGGTCACGATGGACGTGTTGCAGTACGCTCCGGTCTCGTTCGCCACGATGAGCTCGCGCTTAAGCGAATACTCGAGATTGACGAGTTCGGACTTGTTGAATTTAAGAAAAGCCATAATCTTATATATCTGTTAATTAATCTATCTTCTTCAGCACTATCGCGCATCGGCTAGGCAGGTAAAGCGACAGCGAGCTGTCATATCTGCCGTTGCCGTTTTCGTTTGGCTCGGACACACTGAAATGTTCTTCCCCAGTCTTTAATCTGGAGAAGCCGTCAAATTCGTTTTCGTCCGAGTTGAGTACCGCCTCGTATTTTCCTGCCGGCACCGCAAAGGCGTAATCGGCAAAAGAGGAGGTGGGGTTGAAATTGAGCGCAAAGATACAATTTTTTCTTTTGAAAATCAGAATCTTTTTCTCTTCATCCTGCACAAAAAGTTCAGGTTTCTCGTCAAGAATGCCTTCTGTATGCGCCAGATGTATCATCGCCTTGTCAAAATTGCGGAGATATCTGTACCTCAGGTAGTCAGGTTCGGCGAGAGACCACTGTCTTCTCGCATGCTTGTATGACCATCCGTTTCCTTCACGAGGGAAGTCGATCCACTCCGGATGACCGAATTCGTTGCCCATGAAGGTGAGGTATCCGTCGCCGCATGTCGCCATGGTCACAAGACGTATCATCTTATGGAGCGCGATTCCCCTATCGACTATGTCCGACTGCGATTCCTTGTTCATCGAGAAGTACATCTCCTTGTCCATCAGACGGAAGGCGATGGTCTTGTCACCCACCATCGCCTGGTCGTGACATTCCGCGTAGCTGATGGTCTTCTCGTCCTCACGCTTGTTGGTGAGCTGCCACCATATCTCACCTACTCTCCATTCGTCGTCAGAAAGTTCCTTGATCCACTTGATCCAGTTGTCGGCCACACCCATGCTCATACGGAAGTCGAAGCCGACGCCGCCCATCTCAAGAGGCGCGGCGAGGCCGGCCATTCCGCTGACATCTTCGGCAATGGTGAAGGCATCAGGATTCATCTCATGGATAAGGATATTTGCAAGAGCAAGGTATGCTATCGCATTGTCATCCACTCCCTTATTGAAGTACGGCTCATATCCGACAAAGGCCTTTTCCAGACCGTGGTCCCAGTAAAGCATGCTGGTGACTCCGTCGAAACGGAAGCCGTCTATATGGTATTCCTCCATCCAGTACTTGCAGTTCGACAGGAGGAAATATTTGGTCTCATCCTTTCCGTAGTCGAAGCATCTCGAGCCCCATGCAGGGTGGTGTCCCTGCCATCCGTCGTAGAAATAGAGGGTCTCCTTTCCGTCGAAGAGTCCGAGTCCTTCGGCCTCATTGTCCACCGAATGTGAATGGACGATATCCATCACGACGGCGATTCCAAGGCCATGGGCGTCATCAACGAGGGCCTTGAACTCCTCAGGAGTGCCGAAACGCGAGCTGAGCGCATAGAAGTTGGATACCTGATAGCCGAACGAACCGTAGTACGGATGCTCCTGGAGGGCCATGATCTGGAGTGTGTCATATCCCAGGTCTGCAACCTTCGGAAGCACATTCGTGCGGAATTCCTCGAAGGTTCCGACCTTTTCCTCCTCAACCGCCATACCGATATGGCATTCGTAGATCAGAGGATGAGGTCTCTTGCCTGGTGCCGGATTCTTCCATTCGTATTTCTCGAACGGATCCCACACCTGCGCGCAGAACGTCTTTGTGACAGGATCCTGGACGGCACGGGTAAGATATGCAGGAAGCCTCTCCGCTCCGCCACCCTTCCACTCGATGTAAAGCTTGTAAAGGGTGCCGTGCTCAAGGAACATCGCAGGAAGTACGATCTCCCAGTTTCCGCCTCCGAGCGGCTTCAGGGCATATGCCTCAGTCCTCTTCCAGTTATTGAACTCGCCTATCAGATATATCTTGGTCGCATTCGGAGCCCACTCGCGGAACACCCAGTTGCCTCTTCCGTCACGATGTAGTCCGTAATACACATGATTGTTCATACCCTTGCTCAGGGAGCCGTCCACAGACATCCTCTCCTTCAGGTCCATGATCATCTTATGTCTTCTGTCGATCACATCCTTGTAGGGCATCAGCCACTCGTCGTGATCATAAATCATCTCTTTCTTCTTTTTCGCACACATATCTTTTTCCAGTTTACATTCAATTCACAGATCCCCGGTCAGGTCGGGGATGACAGCATTATTCATGATGACATTGCATCTATATGCTCCCGGGCCCCACGAAGATAGGCCCTGCAGGCCTCGATCAGTTCCTGGGAGCGCTTTATGCATGTATCTATATCGTCGATTCCCGTCTGCGGGTCCTCGACCTTGGCCGCGATGGATTCAAGCTCCTCGACCGCCTTGTCATAGTCAAATTGTTCCATTTTCCTGTTCTTTACAGATTCCTCGTCTCGCCACGCCCGCTCGGAATGACACCTGTCATTGCCGGTCTGACCGGCAATCCACCACCTCGCAGTCCAGCGTTCCGTCGGCGAACATCACCGACACCTTATCTCCCGATGAACATCCTCCGGCGGTCTTCATCACCCGTCCGCTTCCATCAAGGACCAGGGCATACCCCCTCTCCAGAATCCTTCTCGGATCAGCACCGAGAATCCTGGCCTGAAGCACGTTCAGAGCCGACTCCATGAGAGCCAGACGGTTATTGAACGCCAGCTTCATCCTTGTCATATAAGTAGAAAGTCTTGCGTCTTCGTCCGCATAGATATCCAGAAAGAAGTCAGCTAGGGCAGTCGGTGTCTTCACATATTCATGGGCCACCATATCGGCCACATGATGATCCTGGTCATGACCTATTGCAGTCAGGACGGGAAGCGGATACTGGGCTATGACGGCAGCCATGTCATAATCGTCAAAGCATGCCAGGTCAAGTTTCGAGCCGCCGCCCCTGAGCACAAGCACCGCATCAAAGTCACCTCCGTCCTCCATGATCCTGTCCAGAGCATCGATTACGGAAGCAGGGCATCCGGAACCCTGCATAAGGGCCGGATACAGAACGGTATCGAACTGGAACCCGTACGGATTTTCATGAATGTGACGCATGAAGTCGCGATAGCCTGCCGCGTCTTCGGCCGAGACTACGGCCAGACGATAAGGCAGAGCAGGCAGAGAAAGGCCGGACTGAAGGTCCATGAGCCCCTCCTTCTGCAGACGCTCGATTGTCTTCTGCCTCTCAATCTCCTTTATACCGACCGAATACTCGGGATCGATGTCGTTTATGACCAGGGAAAGGCCGTAGAGTTCGCTGAAACTGACCTGGACCTCGACCAGAATGACCATGCCTTCTGATATCGGAGAGCCGGTCACAGATTCGAAGTAAGGAGCTATGAATCTGTACTTTGAGCTCCATATCACGGCACTTGTCCTGGCGATGAGTCCGGTATCGTCGCTTTGCGACAGCTCTAAATAACAATGGCCTCCGTTCCGTGCCTTTACGGCACTGACTTCGGCCCTTATCCATACACGTTTCGGAAAAAGACATTCCACCCCTGTCTTCAGCTTATGCTGCAGATCGAAAAGGTCAAATATTTCTTTTTCCATACGCTTTTCTCAACAAACGCAACAAATTTAGGAAAAAATCTTGAATTTTCATATCTTTGCGCACGTTTTAAAGACCTGACGATTTATGAAGATCACAGAGGCCCTTTTCTCTGGCAGCAGCACCAGAATTTCCGAGAAGCCGAAACAGAAGTTTCCTGAATTCGCCTTCATCGGAAGGTCCAATGTCGGCAAGTCCTCGCTGATCAACATGCTGTGCAACAGGAAGAATCTTGCGATGACGTCAAGCAAGCCGGGAAAGACCAGGCTGGTGAATCACTTCCTGATCAACAGACAGTGGTATCTTGTGGACCTTCCGGGCTACGGATATGCAAAGATCTCCGCAACCGGAAAACAGAAGCTGGAGCAGGTCATAAGAAATTACCTGAACTTCTCGGAAGAGATGGTGATGCTCTTCGTGCTGATCGATTCCCGGCACGACATAGGAAAGGCCGACATGGACTTCCTGTTCGAACTGGGGCAAGGCCAGATACCGTTCGCCATCATCTTCACCAAAGGCGACAAGATGGGTCCCGTGGCACTCGAGAAACAGATTGAAAAAATGAAAGGCCAGATACTTGAGCATTGGGAGGAGCTTCCTCCTACCTTCGTAAGTTCGTCCGAAACCGGACTTGGTAGGGATAAAATCCTCGACTACATCGGATCAGTGCTCGAAAGCCTGGATTCAGATGAATAGAAACAGACCTTAAACCCTCAATACGATGCAACACGAACACAAACTCAAACTTTTCACTTGCAAGGCCTCGAAGGATTTTGCGCTCAAGGTAGCACAGGCACTGAACATCCCTATAGGCAGTTCGGACGTACTGACATTCAGCGACGGTGAGTTCCAGCCATGCTACAACGAAAGCGTACGCGGAGCGACTGTATTCATCATTCAGTCAACCCCTCCGCCTGCCGACACCCTTTTCGAGCTTCTCCTGATGATCGACGCGGCAAAAAGAGCTTCGGCACATAAGGTGATTGCAGTCATGCCTTATTTCGGATGGGCAAGACAGGACCGCAAGGACAAGCCTAGAGTTTCAATCGGTGCAAAACTCGTCGCAAACATGCTTCAGGCTGCCGGATGTGACCGCGTGATGACATGCGACCTCCATGCAGACCAGATCCAGGGATTCTTCGACTTCCCTGTCGACCATATCTACGCAAGCGCAGTATTCCTCCCTTACATCAAGGGCCTCAACCTGGAGAACCTCGCTATCGCAGCGCCTGATATGGGAGGAGCGAAGAGAGCAAACGCCTATGCCAGATATCTCGAGTGTCCTGTGATCATCTGCCACAAATCTCGTGAAAGAGCGAATGTAGTGGGTTCGATCACAGCTATCGGAGAGGTGGCAGGCAAGGACGTGGTCATCGTTGACGACATGGTCGATACCGCCGGCACTCTTGCAAAGGCTGCGAACGTGCTGAAGGAGATGGGTGCAAAGAGCGTCAGGGCATGCGCTACACACGCCGTGTTCTCAGGTCCGGCATACGACAGGATTTCAGAGTCTGCGCTTGAAGAGGTCATCGTATCCGATACTCTTCCTTTGGATCCTGATCCTGCAAAGGACAAGAGCAAGATCACCGTACTTACGATGACCGACATGTTCGCAAGCATCATCAGCAAGGTCTACAATTACGAGGAAATCAGTTCAAGCTTCATCAACTAAATGGAAATCCTGCTTGCAGCAATAGTACTTGTCGGACTCTGCGTGTTCGGACTCTGTTTCAACATCATCTTCAGGAAGGACGGAAAATTTCCTGAAACGGAGATTGAGAACAACAGGGAGATGCGCAAGAGGGGCATCAAATGCGCCAAGGAGGAAGAGATAAAGCTCTGGGGCGAGAAGGACAAGGACGGCAACCCTGTCGCTTGTGACGAAGGCGGATGTGGAAGCTGTTCCAGCTCCCACATTTGTGGGTGATCCTAACCCCCTGCCCCCTGTTAGGGGGATTTCGGCCCTACCCGGGCCGGTCGCTTTAAGCGACTTTTTAACCCACCGCACATGGTGGTCACTATATTTCGGTCCCGGATAGGGACGGGCAGTTCCGCCGTGAGGCGGGGCATTAAAATTTTTAAGAATTATGAGTTTATTAGCAATCGTAGGACGCCCGAATGTAGGAAAGTCCACCCTTTTCAACCGCCTTGTCGGAATGAGACAGGCAATCGTAGATGAAACAGCCGGTGTTACCCGTGACAGGCATTATGGAAGATGCGAGTGGTGCGGCACGGAGTTCTCTGTAGTAGATACCGGCGGATATACCTCCAATTCAGACGACATCTTCGAGGAGGAGATCCGCAAGCAGGTGGTTCTCGCCATCGAGGAGGCTCATGTGGTGCTCTTCATGGTGGAGGCCGGCACCGGCATCACCGACTACGACGAAGAGATCGCAGACCTTCTTCGCCGCAGCGGAAAGCCTGTGGTCCTTGCAGTGAACAAGATCGACTCAGGAGAGAAGATGTACGATGCCTTCCAGTTCTATTCGCTTGGACTCGGAGAGGTATACAGCATATCGGCAGCCAACGGCGGCGGTACAGGTGACCTTCTTGACGCTATCGTGAAGGAACTTCCTGCAGAGGATCCTGACACTGACGAGCATCCTGAACTTCCGCACTTCACTATCGTAGGAAAGCCTAACGTAGGAAAATCATCCCTTACAAACGCCCTTCTCGGCAAGGAAAGGAACATCGTGACCCCAATCGCAGGTACCACACGCGACTCCATCGCCACCCTCTACAACAAATTCGGACATGAGTTCATGCTCGTCGATACAGCGGGTATGAGAAAGAAGACCAAGGTCCATGAAGACCTGGAGTTCTATTCGGTGATGAGGTCGATACGCGCGATCGAGCATTCCGATGTATGCATCCTTATGGTAGACGCTCAGACAGGTATCGAGGCACAGGACATGGCCATCTTCAACCTCATCCAGAGAAACAAGAAGGGATGCGTCGTCGTAGTCAACAAGTGGGACACCATCGAGAAGGACAGCAACACGATGAAGCGCTATACAGAGGCCATCAAGGAGCGTCTCGCACCTTTCACCGACCTCCCTATCATCTTCACTTCCGTGATCAACAAGCAGAGGATCATGGATGTTCTCGATGCGGCGGCGCATGTATACGAGAACTACTCGCGCAAGATTTCTACATCCCAGCTCAACGATGTCATGCTTCCGGAGATCGAGAACTATCCTCCGCCAGCATGGAAGGGAAAGTACATCAAGATCAAGTATGTGACCCAGCTTCCGACAAGGTCGCCTTCGTTCGCATTCTTCTGCAATCTTCCGCAGTATATCCGCGATCCTTACAAGAGATTCCTGGAGAACAAGCTCCGCGCACACTTCGACTTCCTCGGATGTCCGGTGCATGTCTTCCTGAGACAGAAATAGCCGGCTGCTATTCAGAGCGTTGCCTAATATAGTGTATCGATTCTGCCACAAGGTCATTCCAGTCACCTATCGTTGGCAGAATCGTGTTTAATGCATCACCATAGTCGCATTCGAACATAAATATGCTTTCATTGGTCCGGCACATCGCCTTCCTACCGGCATATCTATCTCTGATGTCAATGTATTGCTTCATCAAAGAACTTTCCTTATAGAAATGTTCTACGTCACGAGTAGTACGATGATACCTCGCCTTCAGAGCTGCATCAATATCCTCCAGAATAACAGGAATATCATAGTTTGCTGCATATAGATCATCACAGACTCTTGTCCAATCATTTACAACACTGGTATGATCCAGATACAAAGTAGGTGTCATTACGTCCATGACAATCCTTTTTGCCTCTGCACGTTCTTGTTCTGATGGTATCGCGGTATAAATCCTACATGCACGGTCCACTGCTTTAAGCACATCTTCTCTGGTCGTTGTAGAAGATGCTGCTCGTATCGAAAAATCATTATACCAGAGATGGCCGGAAACCGAAATGGAGTCGCAACTCTTATAAATACTGGTTGTGACGAACTGCAGGGCATATCCTCCCAGGAAAATCAACGCTTGCCAGAACCATGAGATATCAGCGACACCACGCTGATTCAGTGAAACCGTAACCAGAAGAGGGGTGATCGAAAGCAGTAACATAAGAATAGCACATACAGAGGCCCGGCTATACGGTCCGTCCTCAATATATCGCGCAGAGGTAGAGGGACTTTTACTCATATTAAAAGCCTCGGTTTTAGGATAATAATCAGATACAAAAGCATAGAATCCTAATCCTAAGAGAACAGCAAGAAAATAAAAAGCCCAACTGAACTCCAAAGATCCGAACAGGACTCCGAATCCCCAGATATAAAGGGCATAAAGAACAAGGCCGGTTATAACGACAGCCTTCTGTGTTTTGAACATGGTAATAGAATTTTAGTACATACAAATCTACTTCTTTATCACGACAAATGCAAGACGGGCCGCTTCCCTTTCGGATAGCGGCCCGTAATGAACTATAACCCTATTAACAACTAAACTAACCTTGACTCCTGATTTTGCAAAGGCTATGCCAGAATTACCTTCCTGACCTTGAGCAAAGTTAAATTCAAGCCCGTCATTGCAACGACCGACGACGCGGATGTTTTCTAAATACTTGCAAATCAACCCTTTACAGAAATCACCTATCGTCAGTCATTTCAGATAGCGACAAGTTATAGTTTTATAAAAAAAAAAGAAAAACCTGAAGTTGTTTTAGGGTAAAACAACTGGAAAGACTTCTTTGAGTTGTACTTTAGCGGAACGATGTTCATTAAATAATGTTTCTATGAGTGAGGGAGAATTTTATCATGTATGCAGCGAGGGGCTGGAGAAGAGAATGATATTCAGGAATCGCAGGGAGTTCATTATGGGAATTAATCAGGTAGCTATCTGTTGTCTGAAGTATAACGTCAGGTTACTGTGCTTCTGTCTGATGGGGAACCATTTTCATTTCATCCTGAACGGGACCTATCAGGAGTGCTGGAAGTTCGGGAACGAGTACAAGAGGATATGCGCGATGATGATGAAAAGGACTCAGCGTAGTGATGCCGGCATGAAGGATGTGGAATTGCAGATCAAGGAGATCAAAGATATGGGATATCTGGAGAATGCCATAGCATATGTCTTGAGGAATCCTATTGTTGCCGGATTCCGGCTTATGCCGCATCAGTATGAGTGGAGTTCGGGAGACATGTACTTCAGAAATTCCTATATTGCTGCCGGGAGAAGGGCGGACAGTTTCAGTGTCAAGGAACTGACGCGTATGCTGAACAGTAATATCAAGATTCCTGGGCATTACGTCATAGATGATTCTGGAATCATATCTCCACTTAATTATATTGACTACAAGGCTGTAGAGGCTGTATTCAGACATCCTTCAAGACTTCTGGGACTGCTGTCTGCCAGAAAGGAAGCCGAGTTTGAGGTCTTTCTGGGCATCGCCGACAAGTACACCCCTGACATTGAAGAGCTGAAGGATTCCGTACGGGAACTTATAAAGGTCCAGTTCGGAGTCAGGGCTGTCAGTCAGTTAAGTATGGAACAGAAGATTCTGCTTTGCGGACTCATGCGCAGGAACTTCAGGGCCAGCAGAAAACAGATCGCTTTAATAACACGCCTCAACATGGAAACCATCAACAAGGTCGTCTGATGGCTGATGAGAATATAATTTTTTCAGCGACCGACGATGGAACCTCCCGGATAAGGTATTGACAATCAATAAGTTGCCATTTACATTGCATCTTCGGTACCCCACTTAGATAGGGGTACCGACGACACCATTATTACATAAACCGCTATAAATCAACCCCTTACAGAAACTACCTATCGTCGATCGTTGCAGAGAGTTGCTTTGTAGTAGTTTGAGGGATGACGATCAGCGGTTTTCGTTGAGCCAGGTACGGGCGTAGGGGCAGGTGGCCTGGCAGGACAGTTTCTCCTCCAAGGCATAGTTGTATGCCGCCTCGACCAGGGCTGCTGCTATGCCTCGGTCACGGATGGGGCGAGGGACATATGTATGGATAATGTCCATGATCTTTCCTCTGATGATGTATGTAAGATAGGCGGTATGGCCTTCTGCCTGGACCTCGAAGCGACGCAGGTCTTCGTAATGCTTGACTCTTGCTTTCATCGTATGACGGTATTACCGGAGAGGAACATCCTGCTCCGCCACCGTGGCAATGTATCAAAAGGAGTGCCGCTACTTGCGGAGGGATTCGCTGGCGTATGAGCCCAGACCAAAGAGTATCTGAGTGATGGCCTGAGATGTGTGAGAGAGGGTTGCATATACTATACCCATTTCAAGAGGAACACCATATACTACAGACAGAGCGAGGCTGATGATGAAGTGGAAGGCGCCGATTCCGCCGGGAACCGGTACCGCGAAGC
>JAZNAW010000013.1:0-2853 GCA_045586745.1 Candidatus Cryptobacteroides sp. | reverse complement strand
GCCTGCAGGGATGATGAGTTCTCCTGTAAGCGGATTGAATACGTCGTGAACCGAAGTACGGCCGAGGATACGCTCGCCGAGTGACTCTACGATCTCATCCTTGCTCTTGATGGCAGTAGCGATAAGTCCACGGAGTGTACCGCAGTCCTCTTCGTTGATGATCACGTCGTGTGATACGTCTACGAGACGACGTGTAAGGTAACCTGCGTCCGCAGTCTTAAGCGCAGTATCGGCAAGACCCTTACGCGCACCGTGGGTAGAGATGAAGTACTCGAGCACCGACATACCTTCCTTGAGGTTGGAGATGATCGGGTTCTCGATGATCTCTGCACCCTGTCCGCCGGACTTCTGAGGCTTTGCCATAAGACCACGCATACCGCAGAGCTGCTTGATCTGTGCTGTCGAACCACGGGCTCCGGAGTCGAGCATCATGTATACAGGGTTGAATCCCTGCTGGTCGCTCGAAATCTGCTGTTCCACGATACCTGTGATCTGGTTGTCGATTGACGACCAGAGGTCGATAACCTTGTTGTAACGCTCGTTGTTTGTGATGAAACCCATCGCGAAGTTAGCCTTGATCGACTCAACGGTGTTGTAACCGTTCTCGATCAGCTGCTTCTTCTCTTCCGGAATGATCACGTCTCCGAGGTTGAACGAAAGACCGCCCTTGAATGCCATTGTATATCCGAGGTCCTTGATGTCGTCAAGGAACTGGGCTGTACGTGCTACTCCGGTATATTTGATCACATTCGAAATAATCTTTCGGAGTGACTTCTTACCGAGTACTTCGTTGATATATGGAACCTCCACCGGTGCAAGCTGGTTCACGATGATTCTACCAGGGGTGGTTTCTACCATCTGTGTGCCTGCTTCAGGATTCTGCTTGTCCTTTGGAAGCCTTACATTTATCTTTGCATGGATGTCTATAGCCTTTTCGTTGAGGGCGATGATCACCTCCTCAGGTCCGTAGAAACTCATTCCCTCTCCTTTCACGCCTGGTCTTGCCTTGGTGATGTAGTACAGACCGAGCACCATGTCCTGTGAAGGGACGGTGATAGGTGTACCGTTTGCAGGGTTGAGGATGTTGTGCGATCCGAGCATGAGGAGCTGTGCCTCAAGGATCGCAGCGTTGCCGAGCGGAAGGTGAACAGCCATCTGGTCACCGTCGAAGTCGGCGTTGAACGCTGTACATGCGAGCGGGTGGAGCTGGATAGCCTTACCCTCGATCATCTTAGGCTGGAATGCCTGGATACCGAGTCGGTGAAGTGTAGGGGCACGGTTAAGAAGTACCGGATGACCCTTCATCACGTTCTCGAGGATATCCCAGATTACTGCATCCTTCCTGTCTACGATCTTCTTTGCTGACTTGACTGTCTTTACGATACCGCGCTCGATCAGCTTTCTGATGATGAACGGCTTGTAAAGCTCTGCAGCCATGAACTTAGGAAGACCGCACTCATGCATCTTGAGCTCAGGACCAACAACGATAACTGAACGTGCAGAGTAGTCGACACGCTTACCGAGGAGGTTCTGACGGAAACGTCCCTGCTTACCCTTGAGTGAGTCAGAAAGTGACTTGAGTGTTCTGTTTGCCTCGCTCTTTACTGCATTTGACTTCTTTGAGTTATCAAAGAGTGAGTCAACTGCCTCCTGGAGCATACGCTTCTCGTTTCTGAGGATGACCTCAGGGGCCTTGATCTCGATGAGTCTCTTGAGACGGTTGTTACGGATGATGACCCTTCTGTAGAGGTCATTGAGGTCAGATGTCGCGAAACGTCCTCCATCAAGCGGAACGAGCGGACGGAGATCAGGCGGAATCACAGGAATGACCTTGAGAATCATCCATTCAGGACGGTTGATGGTCTTTGACTCCTGGAACCACTTCACGATGCTGAGTCTCTTGAGTGCCTCTGCCTTTCTCTGCTGGGAAGTCTCCTTCACCATCTTCTGACGGAGCTCCTTTGCAAGTGCGTCTACGTCAATCTCCTTGAGGAGGTCGTAGATAGCCTCTGCACCCATTCCTGCAACGAATTTGTCAGGATCGTCCGAAGGCATGTTGTACTGCTCCGGATGATGTGCATAGAATTCGAGGTATTCATCCTCTGAGAGAAGGTCGAGTCTCTGGAGGCCTGATGCGCCAGGCTTGACCACGATATATTTCTCGTAGTATATTACTGATTCGAGCTTCTTTGCAGCGATTCCGAGAAGAGCCGCGATCTTGTTAGGTGCTGACTTGAAGTACCAGATATGTGCTACAGGAACGGTGAGCTCGATATGTCCCATCCTTTCCCTGCGCACCTTCTTCTCTGTCACCTCAACACCGCATCGGTCGCAGACGATACCACGGTAGCGGATTCTCTTGTACTTACCGCAGTGGCATTCGTAGTCCTTTGTAGGGCCGAAGATCTTCTCGCAGAACAGACCGTCCCTCTCAGGCTTGTATGTCCTGTAGTTGACGGTTTCCGGCTTCAGTACCTCTCCTGAAGACCTTTCCTTGATGTCTTCAGGAGAAGCAAGAGCGATGCTGATTCTTTCGAAATTGCTTTTAACCTTGTATTCTTTATTAAAAGTCGGCATATTTCTAAAATTTCAATTGTCAGTAATTAGACCAAAGTCACCTTAAGTCCGAGACCCCTGAGCTCGTGGAGCAATACGTTGAGAGATTCAGGAATGCCTGGGTTAGGCATGAGGTCTCCCTTGACGATCGCCTCGTATGCTTTGGATCTTCCTGTGACGTCATCTGACTTGACAGTCAGGATCTCCTGGAGAATGTTGGATGCACCGAATGCCTCGAGTGCCCATACCTCCATCTCTCCGAAACGCTGTCCTCCGAACTGCGCCTTACCTCCGAGA
>JAZNAW010000012.1:0-21642 GCA_045586745.1 Candidatus Cryptobacteroides sp. | reverse complement strand
CCAGGACAGATGATCATAGTCCAGATCGTAAAGGAACCGATTTCGACAAAAGGGTCACGACTGACTGCAGAAATTTCATTGGCAGGACGAAACATCGTACTGCTCCCCTTCGCTGAGAAGGTGAGCGTATCCCAGAAAATTTCTTCCAAAGAAGAGAAAAGAAGACTGGAGACACTTGTAAGGAGCATTCTCCCGAAGAACTACGGAGCGATCATACGCACGGCCGCTGAAGGCAAGAACGCGGCGATTCTTGATGCGGAAGTGATTTCGCTCATTGACAAATGGGAAAACTCCTGGAAGAAACTGGCTAAATCCAAGGGCGTGCAGCTGCTCTTCACAGAGTACAGCAAGACGACAACGATCCTCAGAGACCTGCTCAACGACTCGTTCACAAACGTCTATGTGAACAACGAGACAATCTATGAGGAAATCCGCAAGTACATCTCCCTGATCTCACCGGAGCAGGAGAAGATCGTGAAACTCTACAAAGAAAAGGAACCGATCTTTGACCACTTCGAAGTAACGAGACAGATAAAGAGTTCATTCGGAAAAGTCGTTCCTATCAAACAGGGCGCATACCTTGTGATCGAGCATACAGAAGCATTGCATGTGATCGACGTCAACAGCGGCATCCGTTCCAAGAACAAGGAACAGGAGCAGAATACATTCGACGTCAACTGCTATGCAGCCGAAGAGATAGCGAGACAGCTGCGTCTTCGAGATATGGGAGGCATCGTGATCGTAGACTTCATCGACATGGAATCAAACGAACACAGGAACGCCCTCTACAAGAAGATGGTCGAGCTGATGGAGACTGACAGAGCAAAGCACAACGTCCTCCCGCTTACGAAATTCGGTCTCATGCAGATCACAAGGCAGAGAGTCCGTCCAGCGACCGAGATCAACACCCAGGAGGTTTGTCCGGTATGCAACGGCACCGGAAAGATAGCATCAAGTGTCGTTATAGATGAGGCCATAGAGAGAAGACTTGCCTACTATGTCATGGAAAAGCACATCACGAACCTGACACTGAAGGTAAACCCTATCCTCGGAGCCTATCTGACAAGAGGTCTGTTCTCATCGATTGTCGGAAGATGGAAGAAGAAGTACAGATGTAAGATCGAGATCGTCGAAACAACCGACTTCACGGTCCTGCAGAATGAATTTTACAACGAAAAAGGCGAGAAGCTCGACTAGCTTCCCGCCTTTTTTTCGTCTCAATTCAGACTCCAATTCAAGTCAATCTAAATCTAAAGACAATCTGAATAAAAAATCAGGTAATTTCTGTTCGAACAGAATCAAAGAACAGAACATATGACTATCTGGTTCTGCCTGTCGTCCTGTTATCCTTTTATTCTTGTGTAACTATTCAAGATTCCATACAGCTTATCAGTCAGTTTCGGCATTGATGCTGCATTTATAACACCTAAATCTCTGTCCGGATATTTATTGTGATTATAGGCATTTCTGATAGCACGAAGTACATCTGCCTCCTTCTGTGTAAGGATGCCATTCTCCAGCATCTTATTCAATATGACAGAGAAATCCACTTCAGAGTCCGTATCAGAGAGTCCCGAACATAAAGAAACTGCACTTTTCTCAAATTTCAGAATCATCTCACAAACCTCATGACGCCTGATATCATAGTTTACAAGATCTTCATCAAACAACGACTTGTCTATGGTAACTATACCTCCATCTACCTGTATTCTATCATTACCCGTATCTGCTCCATTCACAGATTTACTTATATGTGGAAGGAGACTCTTCACTCTGTCGTCATACAGAAGTTTGAACATACGACCGTAATTCTTGATCACCACATCGTTTTCCCTTATTGATGCCGTCTTTGTAATTCTCACCTTTTTCTCCGGATTCTCTGCATCAATGATTTTTTCAGTCCAAGTGAGATTCACTTTCACTTCATCTACAGTCGAAGAAAGGATGCTGCTCGCACTTTCATCATACATCAGATTCCTGAGTTGGAATCTGTCAGACTCCGGCATATTAAGAGTTTTCTTTGCGGCAAGGAAAAGAAGCATGTCCTGAACCTGATATCGCCTTAATACTCTTTCATTTTCATCAACATCCTTCCTTAACCTCAAGATTCTGTTAATATATTCATACTCCGGATGAGATGCCGTATCGAAAGACTTATCATCCTGTTCAGGGTCATGTGATTCATACCAGGCATACCATGCGGCTTCTTCTCTGCTAAATCCAGCACAAATCCGTGACTGCTCATCTATTTGAGTCTGTAATTTCTTCCTTTCTTTCTTATCTGAACATATCGCCACTTTTCCTTTCAAAAGATCCAATTCATCATATAATTCATCCTGCTTCTTCTGATAAAAATCAAAAAGAGCATCTGAAGCCATGAATTCATTTATCCTTCCTATGATCTTGCCGTCCTTTCTTTGATCCAAAGTCAGATACACCGGTTCATTACTGACTGCAAGGACATCAAAAAGTTTATAATGGCGCGAGAAGTCATAATACGACTGACTGGAATCATTCTTCTGATTCTTGAAATACTCGGAAATCATCAAAGTGACATTCTTATTCATCTTTTTTCCGTCTTTCCCGTAAAGCATCTGCTTGATGGCTGTGATGAACATCCCAGAAGGAAGGAATAAAGGAGTTTTCTCATATGCTTCCGATAGTCTGGCAACATAAGCTTCATCATCAATCGCATATTTCTGCCTTCCGCCCTTCAGGAAAGGCAATGATTTGTAATCATACGGCTTTGTCAGACAATCGTTCAAATACCTGACTCGCTCTTCAAGATATGATTCATAGAAATTAAGAACAGTAGACGGTCTGACCTTATCAAGCATTTCCTTCAGGAACGGATGGGTAAAGAGCCCTGCTTTATCAAATATACTGCATAAACGCTGAAGACTACAACCGGCAGAGCCGAAAGTGGCAATTTCTTTCTGAACTATACGATAGTTTAGACCGGTAGGCTTATTAGTCCCACCGTCTGCAACAGGCATGAGTCTCACAATATCCTTAGCAAGAAAGTTAGCCAATCTACCTGCACGGATATCAACAAAACGAGCTTTACCTTGCTTATTATTATCGACATCAAGTGCTATTTCAAGCTGTTCCCTGAAGCCATTCAATTGTCTTTCCGTACGGTTTACCATCAGGTTCAACATCGTTTCAGCCTTTTCATCAAAAGATTTCCTTTTCACAGACATCACTTTATCCCGAATTCTTCGAGGCACATCCTTCCACTGAAGCGTATATTTAACAGAACCATTTCCTGCGGCATATGTCGAAATCTTATCCTTATTGATATTATCCCATTTCTTGTTCCTGAAGTCATCAAACAGTTTCTTATAAACAGTCAGGCAATTGCTGATTATTGATTCTACCTCCACGCCACCATCTCTCAAAAGAGCCATAAACAGCACAGCCGGTATATCATAAACACTTAACCAAGCATCAGGAACAACATTTCTCTCATGAATTCCCGGAATATTATCTGACATAGAAAGACCGATCTTATCCCTGTTGAACAAATACTGCGACCTGAAATCTGTTATATATGCGTCCGTCTGATCATCTGATACAACATCTTCGAACTTGCGGATCAGATTCACTCCATCCCATCCAGGTACGACACCGGTTCTCATATTCTCAATGTCCTGAATACGACCGAAGCCATTCAATTCCTTTTGTAGCCATCTTGGGCGGGTTTCGCCATCGGCACACTTCTTTTCAGGACAGAAAAGCCACCTGTATTTTCCATATGAAACATGAAAACGAAGCTTGCGGAATTTCTTGGTCTCATCAAGCCACCTTAGAGCAAACTGCGGAAATCGGTCACCATAACGACGCATCAGAACTTCTTCCCCTATATTAGATTTGATACGGAACTTATTCTGGTTCTCCACAGACAACAAATCAAACAATTCCTGAGGACACTTTCCTAATTCGTTCAATATATCCAGCCCTAATGCAATATCGCATCTTGTGCTCTCAAGTCTCTCCTTTGGCAATCGTAAGCGCAGTATGCTGAATGCCTCTCGCAAGGCAGAGCGCTGTTTCTCCCTCTGTCTGACAGCATCTTCCCCAACATACATATCTCTCCTCCTCCTATTCTCCTTCGTACCTACATTTATTTGAGGGATTGTATCACATATAGAATAAAAACGTCTTCCCAATGCATCAAAAAACATCGTGGCATACTGCTTTTCTATCATCTGGGAAATCAGATAGACAAGTCCCATAAAGGATAGACTGCCGTCTGTCGAACATATGGAATGAGTCTGTGAAGTATCCAGATACGGTCTTCTGACTTTTTTTAAACGACCATTATCCTCCACTTCCACCTCAACCATCTTGTATCTGTTATAGAATTTCAGATCTGACTCATTTAACATGAAGCGACTCTTCACCTGACGCAAAGCCACCGTCATAGAATAGTTCAGACAATTAGCCACAGATTTCTCAATTTCCGCAAAACCAGCCTCACTCATTCTTGAATCATTGAAGACTATGTGAGATGCCATGTCCCTATAATAAGTCAGCACATCGAGCATCATCACCAACATTTCCGCCACATCCCCGGCATCAATAATGACCTTATCGTAATCCGAAGACAGATCACCATGTTTCTTATGATATCTGATCATGGGATCAAGTATCGGAAACGCAGATAAAAGCCTCACCTTTATCAAATCACTGATCTCCTTCTTTTTACTTAGCAATCCTTTATCTCCTAAAATCGGAGCTGTTGACAAAGTAGTATCGATAATATCACCAGTCTTGAATCCCAATGATTTAGATATATGAGTCAATACAATACAGCAATTCTGTCTTGCCATATTCAGATATCCGGTAAAGTAACTCTGTAATTTTAAGTCATTGTAACCTACAGATTGGATTTTTTGTTGATAGTGTAACTTGCCTTCATTCTGCGATTTAATCTTATCACAGAAAAGATCCAGAAAAGTGCTCATGATTATACTCGATCGATTAAGTTAACTGGTTATTGTATCAAATATCGACAGACCCATCCAGACTATCAACACCAAAAGTTTTCTTATTGTCATACCTGTAAATTCAAAACGGCCTGCAGATACATGTCTTTTTATTTCCTGCGCAACAGCACTTTTACAACTAAACGGATAAAACCATATGAGATTGCTATCAAGAGCGAGATGACAACCCACAACCAACAGATATCCAAATCACAGAAAGTGTTGACTCCTGAGAAGTTTAGAACGAGGAAAAAGAACTGAACAAATGTAAAAAGCAGCATGATATAGTTCAGATTCTGCTCTCTCACTTTTGCTTCCTCACCTCTTATCTTCTCCAGTTCAGCCAGATGATTCTCCCTATCTACGCGTTCATATTCGAAATAATCCACCAACGCATCGTTTCTCTGCGGGAGATAAATAGCATTATTGCATATTTCAGAGAATCTGACAAGGTGGTGATATTGCGAAACTGGCAGTTTCGTAAAACACTTGACCTTATGGAGAACCTTTATCATTTCCTCATTCTCCAGATTCTCCTTATTTGAATTCGTAGCTATTATACTTTCTGCAAGATTCGCCATCAGATAAATCGTCATATATGAATAGCGGAACTTTTCCTCAAAGTTTGCCTCAAAGTTATCTTCGCCTTTCGAAAAATCGCGGAATACAGCCATAGAGATTCCTTCAAAAAAAGCAGAAACCGCGATATTATCAAACAGGTATTCGGGGCTGATCTTCTTTTCAACAGGAAGCTTATATGAAACCGAATAGCACATTGACATCAGCACCAAGGCATCATTCAATGCAGCCTCGTCATATGACTTCTGATTTGTATCGATGTGCAGACAGGCTGCAGCACGTAAACGATGCTGATTAAGGAGCATAACATTATCAGAATCATTACATCCTAACAAACGCCTGACCAGAGCACCCATTGTATCAAATCCAGGCTGTTTCTCATATTCTGTCCTTGACTTTTTAAAAAGAAGAGTTGGCGATTGGTAAGAATCTATCTTATGCAGATCGTAATTCAACTTAATCAATGTATCCACCTCCATCTCTCCTACAGACAGTCCGAACACCAACAGACCGACAGATGAATCCTTGCACAGATGAATCCGCAGATAGTTCATGAGGAAGGCTTCTGCACTTCCTACCGTACGGCCTTGCACAACCGTCTTCTTATTATTGAATATATTGTATATACCGCTTACATCTTCGTGGGAGAAACACTCACCCTGCAACACACCGGTATCGCCTCCCGGTCTCAATCCAAGGAATTCAGCATTGGCAGCGTTGATGGAATGTCTGTCATAATCGCCATATTCATCCGGACTCTTCCATGACTCCTCCTTAAGATAATCTACAAACAGATCATAGTTACATATCTTAAAAGGGGCGATATAATACAACTGGGCTTTAGATACAAGCATAAAATATCTGTTTTATCTCGATAAAGTTACCCTATTCCCGTCAAAATTCCAAACAATCAAAAAAAACTTGTTGTCATACCCGTTCAAATACAGGCTTCTACAACTCGCCCAGTTCCAGAAACCGATCGACAGATCTTTTTGGCAGTTGTCATACCCGTTCAAATACAGGCTTCTACAACCAACAGCGGTGCTGAACTAGAATCAAAAACAATTTGTTGTCATACGCGTTCAAATACAGGCTTCTACAACCTATATAAAAACGAGAAAGGATATTGGAAGGCATAGAGTTGTCATACCCGTTCAAATACAGGCTTCTACAACCTCTTGATTTTCAACAGCAATCACATATCTTAAAATTGATGACTTTTTGAACATACTGTAAATCATAATATTAAGGATTTAGTGATTTCTTTCGCAAACCTTAGATTTGCAGCGTAGTTTTCTGCATCAAGGTTTGTATGACAAAAATAGTAAATTTATGCCGATAATGAAAGTTTAACCAAGGACAATGGAGCCGGGCGGTTCTCAATTTTTGCAAATGGGTAAGACCCGATTATAAGAATATCGCCTTAAAGTCAATAAGGTTTGTAGGTGACAGATCGACGGTCCACTGTCCAGATAAAAGCAGTGCAAGTTATGAATGAAATTTATGTCGGCATCGACATTAGCAAGGAAAATGTTAATATCAGAGTTTTCTTCACTTTCAACATGGGAAAGTTCAGGATGGCAAGGGAACGTTTGTATGTGACGCTTTGCGGCGACCGGGGACAGAGATGATTTATAACAACCTGAATATCAATACACTAACAAAATTCCTCCGTCGCCGGTACCCCACCTGAACAGGGGTACCGGCGACGGAAGAATTTTCTAACCAGCTATCAATCAAACTATTACAGACCGAACCCGATGCCGGTCATCACAAAAATGATAATGAAAGTCTCCAAGGCTATTCTTCTTCCAGGAACTGGGACATGTTCTCGGAGTACTTGCGCCACTTGTCGATCAAGGCCTGCATGTCGTCAGGAAGAGGCGAGTCGAAGCGTACCATCTGCTTTGTGCGAGGGTGGACGAAGCCGAGGGTCTTGGCGTGGAGGGCCTGGCGAGGGAGAAGCTTGAAGCAGTTCTCAATGAACTGGCGGTATTTGGCGTAAATGGTTCCCTTGCGGATCTCCGAACCGTCATAACGCTCGTCGTTGAAGAGCGGATGACCGATCCAGTTGAAATGTACACGGATCTGGTGGGTACGGCCTGTCTCGAGCCTGCATTCGACTACAGTCACATAACCGAAGCGCTCCAGCACACGGTAATGCGTCACTGCATGCTTTCCATGATCTCCGTCAGGGAATACCCTGAACCTCATGCGGTCGTTAGGGTCACGGCCGATGTTTCCGGTTATGGTACCTTCATCTTCCTTCAGATTGCCCCACACGATGGCTACATAGCGACGCTCGATGGAATGCACGAAGAACTGCTTGGCAAGATTGAGCTGGGCCTCATCATTCTTAGCGACCACCAGAAGTCCGGATGTATCCTTGTCGATACGGTGCACAAGCACACCCATCCTTTCGTCCTCAGCGTCAGGGCCCTGCGATATGCCAAGATGGTGGGCAAGGGCATTGACCAACGTGCCGCTGAAATGTCCGTGACCAGGGTGAACGACCATTCCGGCCTCCTTGTTAAGCACCAGCACATCCTCGTCCTCATGCACGATGTTCAGAGGAATCGCTTCAGGAAGGATCTCCAGACCGCGGCGCTGGTAAGGCATCACGAACTTGATCACATCGCCGGGACGGACCACATAGTTCGCCTTTACTATCTTCTCGTTTACACGTATATATTCAGCCTTTATGGCAAGCTGGATACGGTGACGTGAGGTATACTCCATATGCGTTGCCAGATACTTGTCCACACGCATAGGAACCTGTCCTGCGGAAATGTCGAAGCGATAATGCTCGAACATCTCCTGCTGCTCGTCCTCAAATGCCACCTCGTCACCGGCAGTTCCAAGATCCAGATCCCTGATAGGATCGTCTTCAAAATCCAGATAATTACTCATTGCCTTCAGTCTTTACAGGAATCTTTGCGGCATCGACGGTAAGGTAAAGCATCACTTCCTCGCCCATCGCAACGCTGACAGAGTCAGACGGCTCTGGGGCCTGACGGTACACCATTGCATTGAGACTGTCGTCGTAGTCCTTCACGGTATCATCGAACTTGAGGTCCTTGATATTCAGTGAACGGTCGAACATGGCCTCTACCGCACTCATGTTCTTAAGCCCCTTGACATCCGGCACATAAGTCTTGTTATCCATATCATTCAGGCCGAGCACAAGGTCGATCGGTGATTCGCTGTCGATCATGGTTCCCGGCTCGATCTCCCTGTTTCCCTTGAGCTGACGAAGGACATTGTTGGTAGCCATATCCTGAACATACACAAGCCTGTTCAGGACAAGACCCCTGGACATGAGCTCTGCCTTCGCCTGACGGAGGGACAGACCAACCAGATCAGGCATAGTCACCTTCTTGGCATTTACGGCATTGATGGTAAGCACAACTCGACGGCCTTCCTTCACCTTTGCACCCGGAGCAGGATTCTGCCTGTACACCGCACCCTTCTTCATCCTCTTCACGAATACAGAATCTGTCACATCTACCCTCATTCCGGCCTGAGAAGCAACAGATTCCGCCTCTTCTACACTCATGTTAGAGAAATCCGGAACAGTCAGTTCCTTACCATGCTGGGTCACCAGATTCAGAAATATCATCGCACCCACTACGAGCACCGCAGCAACTGCCAGCGCAACCAGAAGATTACGCACTATCCAATTACTGAAAAAACCTTTCTTTTGTGTCTTACCTGCCATTATATCAGATCTTTATCAATTCATATTCCCTGCTGCCCAGTCCGATCATCTCTCCATACTCAAGCCCGGACTGCCAGTTTGTGTCAGGATGGACGATACGGAACTTGTCCTCTCCCTTATGGTGATGTCCGCATCCGCAATCCTGTTCATGATCCTTGTCAGCGATAGCGTTGCCCTTGAGGCTAGGAGCAGCTATCACCATATCCGCACACGCCTGATCCAGCGCAACCGGATCGAAAGAAGCGGCAATTCCTATATCCGGAACAAGGGCCGCATCGTTATGGTTCCAGCAGTCACAGTTCGGAGATACATTCATAATGAAGCTTATATGGAAAGACGGCTTTCCGTTCACCACCGCATAGGCATATTCCGCAATCTTCCTGTTGAGCGACTCAGATGTATCATAATCCTTCACGACAGCTGCATCCTTCTGGCATACCGCAACACACTGGCCGCACCCGACACACTTGTCATAATCTATCACAGCCTTCCTGTCCACAACCTTCACTGCATCATGACGGCAGTACTTCTCACATATGCGGCATCCGATACAGTTCTCCACCTTGATGCAAGGCTGCGAGGACGAATGAAGCTCCAGCTTGCCGCCCACACTGGCCGAACCCATGCCGAGGTTCTTGAGAGCTCCGCCGAATCCGCTCTGTTCGTGGCCCTTGAAATGGTTCATGGAAATCACGATATCAGCATCCGCTATCGCGGCCCCTATCTTCGGAGACGGACAGTACTTTCCTCCTGAAGGAACTTCCTTGTAATCAGTACCCTTGAGGCCATCGGCTATAATGACGTCGGCATGTGCACCGATCCTGTTGAATCCGTTCTCCATGGCCGCATGAAGATGATCCACAGCATTCGAACGACCTCCGGAATAGAGCGTATTGCTGTCGGTAAGATATACCTTTCCTCCGAGTGAACGGATCACATCCACGACACGGGCAGCATAGTTAGGACGTATGTAGGCCATGTTTCCCGGCTCGCCGAAATGAATCTTTATTGCCGTGAACTTGCCGTCGAAATCGATATCCGCAATTCCCGCCCTTCTTATAAGACGTTCCAGTTTTGTGAGGAGGTCGTTACCCGGCACCGTCCTTAAATCCGTAAAATAAACCTTTGACTTTTCCATAGTTTTATCAGATTATCGGCATTCCCTTGAAGATGACATTGAAAAGTCCCTGTCCAAGCAAGGCTATGCCTATTATTACCACCAATGCTCCCGTAATGCGGCTGATCCATAATATCGTCCTCATCTTGAAATTTCCGCAAAAACGGCTCAAGAGCCATGACATGCTGAACCAGTATGTGACAGAGCCGGCACTTACCGCAAGAATGATCGGAGTGACAGCCCAAGTGTGCGGAGCATCATTAGCAAGACCGAAGAATGCAAACAGTGTGAACATCACGAAAATCGCCATCGGATTCGAGAGTCCGAGAGCGACAGCCTGTCCGAAATCCTTGGGCGATACGGAAGACTCACCGTCAGCCTTGAGCTTTCTGAAAGGGTTGGAAAAGGCCATCGAAACACCTACCGCGATAAGGACAGCACCTCCAGCTATCAATATGATGTTACGATGTGCCTCTATGAAACTCTGCGCAAAGGCAAGAGCGAAGATTGCTATCGAAGCATACAGAGTATCCACTACGCTTGCTCCAAGTCCGGAAACGAATCCGGCCTTGTGTCCTTTGCTCAATGATTTCTGCACAACAAGAATGGCTATCGGTCCTATCGGAGCCGATGCGCACATACCAACTGCAAATCCTTTGAGTATATCTATCCACATATCTTACAAAGGTAGTAAAAAATCCTTATCTTTGTCTGTCTTTAGTCCTACGGAACGATGAAAAAGGAAAATATGATATTGTGGGGAATGGTACTGCTTTTTGCAGTCATGATGTCCATTCCGTTTCTTGTACCGCATACTGGTCTGCTAGCTCTTTTCGGCATTCTGCCTCTCCTCTGCATGGACAGGATCGCCACCTTCATGGAGAAGAAGAAGGTATGGATATATCATTATTCCGCATTCGTCCTATGGAACACCTTCACCACCTTCTGGGTATGCAACGCTACAGTAGGTGGAGGCATCTTCGCGATACTTGCAAATTCCCTGCAGATGTCCCTGGTCTTCGGGCTTTTCAGATGGAGCAAGAAGAGATTCACCGGCTCGCTGCCATACATCTTCCTGGTGGTCACATGGATAGCATGGGAAAGATTCTATTTTGATGCGGAGATCTCATGGCCATGGCTCGTGCTCGGAAACTCATTTGCACGCACAACATGGGCGGTGCAGTGGTACGAAATCACAGGAGCCCTCGGAGGATCGCTCTGGGTATGGCTCTGCAACCTGAGCATCTTCGGCATGCTTGTCAGCGCTTCTGACGGCAGCTGGTCCTTGTGGAACACCAAGGCAAAGGCCGTATCCCTTGCAGGGATATGCGTCCTCTTTGCCGCCCCTCTTGTCATATCAGGAATCATAGGAAGCAGGTATCAGGATTCAATGACAGAATCTGACGAATATCTCGACGTACTCATCATACAGCCGAACATAGATCCATACAACAAGTTCCAGGCTATGACCCAGGCCCAGCAGAACGGCATTCTCCTCTCGCAGGCAGAGAAGTCACTGAAGTACCGCAAGGCTGATTCCACTGCTGCTCCCCTTCTGCTCCTGGCACCTGAAACATTCACAAACGACATCATCTGCGGAAACTATGGCAGCAGCCGGACATGGCGCGGATTCACTGACTTCCTCAAGGATTATCCTGGAGTCAACATCCTCTTCGGAGCATCTTCATTCGAATACGTCCCGTCCGACGAAAGGCCGTCATATACAGCACGCCGGATAGGAGACGGACTCTGGTATGAGTCCCATAATTCAGCCCTTATCACAGACCGGACTGCACGTACGGAAATCTTCCACAAAAGCAAGCTGGTGGTAGGAGTGGAACACATGCCGTATCCACGAATTTTCGGTCCACTTGACGACATGCTGGGAGGAATCATGGGCAGAAGTGTCGGACAGGAAGAGGTGAGTCTGCTCAATGTTGCAGACAGTCATGTAAAAATCCCGATAGGTTGTGCAGTATGCTACGAATCCGTCTACGGAGAATACTTCACGGAATATGTCCGCAAGGGAGCGCGTGCCATGACGATCATCACCAATGACGCATGGTGGGGAAACACTCCAGGATACCGTCAGCACCTGAGCTACGCATCCCTCCGTGCAATCGAGACACGAAGAGCAATAGCCCGCTGCGCCAACACAGGAATATCTGCCATCATAAGTCCTTCCGGAAAAATCTTGCAGCCCACTCCTTGGTGGGAGCAGGCTGTAATCGAGGGGCAGATTCCTTTACGTGACGACATCACATTCTATGTAAGCCACGGAGACATCACAGGACGTGTCTGCTCATTTCTGTTCCTCCTTCTCCTTCTGGCACTTATCGTACGATTCAGAACCGGCAGGTAATAAAAAAGAAATCCGTTTCGATTCTATTACGAATGAAACGGATTTCTTTTTTTTCATATGGATTTAGAACGGTCTTCCGCCGCCCATTCCCGGTCCACCCATTGGAGGTCTTCCGCCGCCCATGCCTGGACCACCCATGCCACGACCACCACGGCCACCCATTCCACCAGGACCTCTGCGGCCTCCGCGATTATTGCCGAAGGTACCGAACCTGTAAGTGAATGAAAGCACTATATAACGGCCAAGAGTGTTGTTACGGCTTTCCATATGGTAGTTCGAATTATCGGTCACCATAAGGTTCTTTGCCTGGTTAAGGATATCATATGCCCTGAGAGCGATTGTACATGTGTTGTTGAAGAGAAGCTGAGTGATCTCGGCATTCCATACAAACTCAGGGTCCTGTTCAGTAGTATAACCGTCATACCAGTTGTAGTTGATATCTGTGATGAGGTTCATTCCGAAAGGAAGAGTCCAGTTCATCTCGAATGAAGCATTGTTTGTCCAGGTTGCCTTCTGGTTAGCTGAAGACACTGTGTACCAAGACTTTGACATATTCGTTCTACCACCTGCAACGAGTTCTATGAAGTCATTTCTATAAGTGAGTCGGAGCATCTGCATGAATCCGGCAGAAACGGTGTTGTTCTTTGTGAAGAACTTTGAACCTTCGAGAGTCGGGAATGCCTTGTTGAACGACTCATAATCGAAAGATGCAGTCACAGGATCATAGTACTTGCTGGCTTCATTATTCTGGAATTCTGTTGTTCCGATGTATGAAGTCGACTGGTTGAAGCGACCGTTTGTCATCGACATGATCGAGAAGTTCGACCTTCCGATAGGTGAGTTTATCATGATCATGGCATTTGCGTTATATGTGCCAGGACCGTTGACAGGCATTGAATATTGAGCTCCTGACTTATCGTACCACTGAGCATTTGTAATCGCATCCTGAACCATTCCTCCTGAAATGTTACCGTTGATCGATGTGAACGAAGTCATGTTTGTATAACCGAAGTTCCAACGGGCATTGTGGTTGAAGTATGGCTTAAGGTACGGGTTACCGAAAGAAACGCTCATAGGGTTGCTGTTATCAGGAACCGGCATCAACTGCGATGTAGAAGGCTGAGCAGATCTACCGTTATAGTTGAGCTGCATGTTAGTGTAGTCGTTGAAGTAGAATCTTACTCTTGCCTCAGGAGCCCAGTTAACCACAGTATTGTCATAAGTCTCGCCATTGGTTACGTTATGAGTATTGGTAGGGTTTGCTGACATTCCGACCTGAGCAGTAAGCTTGTCTGTCTGATAGCTGAATGTCAGGCCAGCCCTCTGGTTGATAGTCTGATTGAGGATCGAGTTGGAATATGTAGCATTCTCAGTCTCACCTTCTGGATTATAGATGAAATCATTATAATTGTACGAACCGCTGTCGAATGCATTCTTTGTAGAATTGCTTCTGCTCCATGAGTACTGGTAGCTTGCCTCGAGATAGAGCTTCTCGAGAAGCGGTTCAGTATACACGAGTCTTCCGGTCAATGATGAACTCTTTGTATTCTGGAGATACCTCTGATTGATAGCCTGAAGATACATTCCGCTGTCAGGATCATATACATAATCGCCATTGACAGCTTCAGCTGTTCTTGTAAGAGACTGGTTATAGCTGGTCATGTCGTTGTTGCTGAAATTATAGTTCGCATTCAAAGACAATGTTCTTCCTGCCTTTCCAAGACGCTGTCTGTAGAGGAAGCGACCGCTTGCAGTCCAGTTGGTATTATCACCGAAGCTCTTAGTGAAACCGTCGTTTGTAAAAGTCTGCTCTGTCGCACCTGCGCCAAGGGTTCTTGTCGAGAATTCCGATCCCTGATTGAAGTCTCCTCCACCGAAATTGAACTGAGGCTCGAAGAGGATTGATGAACTTGGTGAGAATTCATGGTCGAGACGGATACCGATTCTGTGTCCACCTGTATTTCTTACGCTTGTACTTGTCTCGTCATAATACTGGCTGCTGCCGTCAGTCATGTATGTGATCTTCGAGCTTTCCTGCTCAGAGAGGATATTCGAACCGTTGTAGAGGTAGTTTCCAGAGAGTTCCATATCTCCGTCAAAGAGATCCCATGCACCATTGAGACCGCCCATCCATGAACTGGTGATGCCGCTTCCGCCCATCATACCGCCCATTCCGCCGCCGCCCATTCCGCCGCCGCCAGCCATGCCGCCGCCCATCATCATGCCGCCGCCCATCATCATGCCGCCGCCCATTCCGCCGCCGCCCATCATGCCGCCCATCATGCCGCCGGCAAGGTCGTTGAATCCACGGTTATTGGTATTGTTGGCATTTACGATGAATGTCAGCTGGCTGTGGTCCTTGAAGTTACCTACGATAGCACCTGACTGGTAACGCCATCCTTCATCAGCAAACTTATGCTCGTCATTATAATAGCCCTTTTCAGGTGCATCATGTCCACCGCCGGCCATTACGTTTCCGAACCATCCGTCCATCATACCCTTATAGATGGAAAGGTCGATGATGAATTCCTCCTGACCGTCGTCGATTCCGGTAAATATCGCCTGGTCAGACTTCTTCTCAACCACCTTCACCTTCTCGATCATCTTGGCAGGCAGGTTCTTTGACGCCAGCTGAGGGTCATCAAGGAAGAATGTCTTGCCGTCAATTGTGATCTTAGTGATTGTCTCTCCGTTTGCAGTGATAGATCCGTCAGAGCTTACCTCTACGCCAGGGAGCTTCTTGAGGAGATCCTCAAGCATATCGTTGTCCGATGTCTTGAATGATGAAGCCGTGTACTCCACTGTATCTTTCTTCACAACGATAGGATTACCGACAGCTGAAACGCTCGCCGCATCAAGCTGCTCGACATCCTCCTGCATGCTGATTGTGCCGAGATCCACATTCTTTTCCACAACGACATCCTGAGTCACGGTCTTGTAACCCATGATCTCAGCCTTAAGCACATAAGAGCCTTTCTTTACCTTTGCGATGTCTGCCTGTCCCTCACTGTCTGTCAGCACATACTTCGCAGCTTCATCCTCACCTGCCAATGTAAGAGAAACCGTAGCGAAGCCTACAGGTTCTGATGTATTGCCATCAACAAGCTTTACCTTTACAGAAAACGAGTTCTGCGCATAGGCTGACAATCCCGACAGAAGCAGGACGGTCACCATCACCATTCTTGAAAAAATACCGGAAATCTTCATCATAAAATCATTACTTCTAAAAGAAAAATCAAACGGAGAGCCTTCAAATCAAGTCTCTCCGGATATATAGACAAAATAAATATGCCAAAGTTTAAACAGAAAACAAATAAAACTATCTTCTGTGATATCCTCCGCGGCCACCTCTGCCTCTTCCTCGGTCTCGTCCACCTCCCATGAAATCTCCGAACCGGTAGGTAAGCGACAGTATTATATACCTTCCGAGAGTGTTGTTGCGAGTCTCAAGATGGTAATTGGAAGAATCTGATACGGAAAGATTCTTCGACTGCCCGAGGATATCATAGGCCTTGAGGGCGATTGTGAACTTATTGTCGAAAAGCAGCTGATTGATTTCCGCATTTATGATTATCTCATCCTCCTGCGGAGTCGTATAGCCGTTATACCAGTTGTAATCAGCGTCTGCAATTATGTTCAATCCACACGGAATTGTCCAGTTCATCGAGAACTCCACCTGATTGCTCCATGTCGCATTCACATTGGCGTTTGCCATGGTATACCACGACTTTGACATCCTGGTACGGCCGCCTGCAACAAGCTCTACAAGATCGTTCCTGTATGTAAGACGTAGCCTCTGGGTAAAGCTCATTGTCTGGGTCTTGTTGGCAGTAAAATACTCATCGGCATCGCTGAGATCAGGAAAATCATCATGGAAAAGGTCATAATCGAAATCCGCATTCTCTGCATCGTAATACTTTCCGCTGTCAAGAGTGCCCTTTCCTATATATGAGGTAGACTCATTGTAACTTGCATTGGTATTCGAAAATATCGAGAAATCCGACTTTCCGATAGGAGAATTCACCATGATGCGGCCGTTTGCCGAATATGTTCCAGGACCATTTACAGGAATAGAGTACTGGGCACCTGCCGCATCGTACCATTGGGCGTTGGTAATCGCATCCTGAACCATTCCTCCGCCTATGTTTCCATGTACCGAAGTAAATGTCTCCTTGTTGGTATAGCCGAAATTGGCATTCAGATTATGACTGAAATACGGCTGGAGATAAGGGTTACCGAGTGAAACGTTCAACGGATCGGAATTGTCGGGTACAGGCATGAGCTGAGACGTCGACGGCTGGGACGAACGTCCGTTGTAACGGACCCTCATATGCGCATAATCATTGAACTCATAACTGAAGTTTGCCTGTGGAGCCCAATTGATGACATTGCTCTGATAAGTTTCCCCATTGGTCTCGTTGTATGTATCCGTAGGTGTCACTGCTATACCCAGCTGGGCACGGAGTCCAGGTTTCTGGTAACTGAAACTGAGTCCACCTCTCTGATTGATGGTCCGGTTAAGGATATCGCTCGAATATGTCATATCCTTCTTGGATCCTTCTTCCTGAAACACAAGAGACGTCACATCACCGCCAAGAGGATCTTCAAGATTACCGCTGTTAAAGGCTGTCTTCTGCGAAATGTTCCTGTTCCAGCTGTACTGATAATTCGCCTCCAGATACAGGTTTTCTGCAAGAGGCTCGGTATATACGGCTCTTCCGCTGAGCGATGCATTCTTCGACACCCTGTCAATCATCTGGTTCACAACTTCCGGTTCTGTATCCCAGATACCGTCATTGTTGCCATCGGCATAGGTAAGAGACTGGTTGTATCCCAGCATCTCGTTGTTTCTGAAATTATAATTGACATTCACCGATATCGTCCTTCCCGGCTTGCCCAATTTCTGACGGAGAAGCAGGAATCCGCTTGCTGACCAGTTGCGGTTGTCACCCATATTGTCAGTAAAACCTTTATTGGTATGGGTTGTATCGCCTTCAAATGCCCTGTCGGTATAGAACTCCGAATGCTCGGCATAGCTTCCGCTGCCGAAATTGAACTGAGGCTCAAAAAGAAGCGAAGTATTTTCCGAAAAATCATGGTCAAGACGCATTCCGAACCTGTGTCCCTGAGATGCAGAAGTATTGGCACCGGCATTATGATTAAGCAGCCTGCTGCCGTCTTCCATATATGTCACCCTTGAACTTTCCTCCTCTACGACATTGCCGGAACGGTTGTAAAGATAGTTGCCGGCCAGTTCCATATCTCCGTCAAAAAGGTCCCATGCTCCGTTGACACCACCCATCCATGAGGTCGAGATGCCGTTTCCGCCGCCCCAGCCGCCGTTGCCACGTCCCATTCCGCCGCCACGCATGTCACGCATCATACCCCCGGCCACATCGTTGAAGCCTCGGTTGTTGGTGTTGTTTCCGTTCAGGATTATGCTGACCTGGCTGTCATTCGAGAAGCGTCCTGTCATGGCGGCCGCCTGGAAACGAGGGTCGCTCATATCTGAACCTTTGCCAGGTACATCATGACCGCCACCGGCCATCAGGTTTCCGAACCATCCGTCCAGCATGCCCGGCTTTACGGACAGGTCGATTACAGTCTCATGCTCACCGTCATCTATACCGGTGAAGAGAGCCTGATCCGACTTCTTCTCGACAACCTTGATCTTCTCGATCATCTTGGCAGGTATGTTCTTGGATGCCAGCTGAGGGTCATCAAGAAAGAAGGACTTTCCGTCGATCATGATCTTTGTCACAGACTCGCCGTTTGCGGTAATGGAACCGTCCGAACCGATCTCGACTCCAGGGAGCTTCTTGAGAAGTTCCTCAAGCATGTCATTGTCGGAAGTCTTGAACGAAGAAGCCGTATACTCTATCGTATCCTTCTTCACTATGATCGGATTACCTACGGCAGAAACGCTTGCCGCATCAAGGACTTCAGCATCTTCGGCCATCTTGATCTCGCCGAGATCGATGTTCTTGTCCACGACTATCTCCTTCTCGAAGGGCTTGTATCCCATGAGTTCGGCCTTGACGATGTATGTGCCTTTGGAAATCTTTTCCAGCGATGCCGTACCTTTCTCGTCGGACATCACGAACCTGACAGCTGTAGTCGCGCCCTTGAGAGTAAGAGACGCTGTCGCGTATCCTACAGGTGCAGATGTCTTCTCATCGATCAGCTTCAGCTTGACGGTATATGTATTCTGCGCGAATGCAGAAAAAGACAGAATCAGTCCACAAAAAAGAATGACCATACGGCCAAATAACGAAGTTTTTCCAGTCATATTCAGGTATAGCTTACACTAAAAACAAAACTGATATTTACTACAAATATCAAGCCGGTCACACTACTTCTTAATCCTTTCAGGATTATTCTCCAGGAATTTCTTCCAGTCGGATTTTCCACCAACTCCGGCAAGCGGATTGGTCATCTGATAATGGTGGCACAAGGCAAGGGCGAGGGCATCGGTAGCATCCAGATGCTTCGGATCCAGATCCACCTTCAGGGTCTTCCGGATCATCATTGCCACCTGCTCCTTGGAAGCCGCACCGTTACCGCATATCGCGATCTTCGCCTTTCTAGGAGCATACTCGGCTACCGGGATGCCATGCATGATGGCAGCCGTGATGGCAGCACCCTGGGCACGTCCCAACTTAAGCACCACCTGGACATTCTTGCCATAGAACGGAGATTCGACCGCAAGCTCGTCAGGTCCATATTCTTCGATAAGCTCGTTCACGCCGGAGAATATGTTAGCCAGCTTTTCAAACGGATCCTTTATCTTACGAAGGTCGAAAACCCCCATCGTAACATAATGAGGTCCCTTTGAATCAACGGAAATGACCCCGTAACCAAGTATGTTGGTTCCAGGGTCAATTCCAAGTATGATCTTATCCTTAGTCAATATAATCGAATCCGGTATAAGGACGGAGAGCCTCAGGAATCTCGATCTTTCCATCCTTCTGGTTATTCTCAAGGAGAGCCGCAACCACTCTAGGAAGTGCAAGTGAACTACCGTTGAGAGTATGGGCGAGCTGAGTCTTTCCGTCAGCATCCTTATACCTGAGTTTCAGACGGTTAGCCTGATAAGACTCGAAGTTGGAAACTGAAGATATCTCAAGCCATCTTTCCTGTGCAGCTGAATATACCTCGAAGTCGTATGTGATGGCAGAAGTGAAACTCATGTCACCACCGCAGAGACGAAGTATTCTGTAAGGAAGTCCGAGAGCCTTGACGATGCTTTCCACATGGGCGATCATCTCATCCAGAGCGGCATATGAATCCTCAGGCTTCTCTACGCGCACGATCTCCACCTTATCGAACTGATGCAGACGGTTAAGACCGCGGACATCCTTACCATATGAACCTGCCTCACGACGGAAGCAAGGAGTATAGGCAGTCATCTTCACAGGGAACTCGTTGTTTCCAAGAATCACGTCACGGAAGATGTTGGTTACAGGGACCTCAGCGGTAGGAACAAGGTAGAAGTTGTCCGCGGTTACGTGGTACATCTGACCTTCCTTGTCAGGAAGCTGACCGGTACCGAAGCCCGATGCCTCATTCACCATGACAGGAGGCTCGACCTCCATATATCCTGCGTTTGTGTTATAGTCGAGGAAGAAGTTGATCAGAGCGCGCTGAAGTCTTGCTCCCTTGCCTTTGTATACAGGGAATCCGGCTCCGGTGAGCTTCACACCGAGGTCGAAGTCGATGATATCATACTTCTTGGCAAGCTCCCAGTGGGGAAGCTTGTTTTCTCCAAGATCAGGAATCTCGTTTCCTGTCTTGACTACAACATTGTCCTCCGCACATTTTCCCTCAGGAACCTGGTCGCAAGGAATATTTGGAAGAAGAACAAGCAGATTGTTCAGCTCTGTGTTGTTCTCCTCTGATTTTCTTTCGATTTCAGCAGAGCGTGCCTTGAGAGCCGCAACCTCAGCCTTGACAGCGTCTGCCTCTTCTCTCTTGCCCTCCTTCATAAGACCACCGATCTGGGCAGCTTTCTTCTTCTGCTCAGAAAGGCATGTATCGAGCTCTACCTGAAGTGCTCTTCTGTTCTGGTCAAGACCATTGATCTTCTCAACGATCTCCTTTGCATCAAAATTCTTAACTGCGAGCTTCGCAATCACGAATTCCGGATTTTCACGAAGCAGTTTGAGTGTCAACATAATCTTTTGTTTTATATGAAAAGAGGACCGCAACCCACTCGGGTATACAGTCCTCTATCTTCTTTCATAAATCCCGAGTCTTAGTTCTCAAATGGAACTACTGAAACGTAAGACTTATTATCAGCTTTCTTGCGGAAGCTTACCTTACCGTCAATCAGCGCGTAAAGAGTGTGGTCCTTACCCATTCCTACATTCAGACCAGGGTTGTGTACAGTACCTCTCTGACGTACGAGGATGTTACCAGCCTTTACTACCTGATCACCGAATTTCTTGATACCGAGTCGTTTGCTATGTGACTCACGACCGTTCTTAGAACTACCGACGCCTTTTTTGTGTGCCATAATCTGTTCCTCCTCAATTAATTAAGCGATCGCATTGATCTGAAGTTTTGTATAATACTGACGGTGACCGTTGCACTTCTGGTAACCCTTGCGACGCTTCTTCTTGAATACAAGAACCTTGTCTCCCTTAAGACCGTCTGCAATTCCTCTCTCGGCTCTGCCAAGAACTGTTGCAGTTACCTTTACACCTTCAACGTATGGTGCACCTACCTTAACTGCGCCATCCTCGTCAACAAGAAGAACCTTGTTGAACTCAACTGTAGCGCCCTTCTCATCCGCAAGGCGGTTTACGAAGATTTCCATACCAGCTTCAACCTTGAACTGCTGGCCAGCAATGTCTACGATTGCGTACATAAAAAC
>JAZNAW010000011.1:0-2438 GCA_045586745.1 Candidatus Cryptobacteroides sp. | reverse complement strand
ACGCCGTATCCGTCTGGAAGCAAGGGATGCAGATCTTATAATGAGGGCCTTTCCTGATGTGGTGGAAGATGTGACTGCTACTGTATATGTTTCGCAGAGTGCTGTATATCAGGATAATACAATGTCTGTAACCCTGCAGGCATGTTATCCTGAATATATGGAGATGGAAGGGCTCGAGCTCCAGTATGGCAGATTTATAAACCGGAAAGATATTGAAGAGCAGCGGAAGGTTGTCGTGATCACCGACCTGATGGCGGAAGCATTCACCGGCAGCGAATCAAGGATTCCGTCCATGCTCGGCAAGATGATAAAGTGCGGGGGTATGAGCTTCAAGGTCATAGGCATCCTGAAGTCAGATATGAGCACATCCTCTAGAGATGTCTATGCCCCTTTTACCAGTGTAAGGACGATGTTCAACAGAGGGAAATATGTGGATGAAATAACATTTACCTTCAACGGACTCGATACCGAAGAAGAAAACGAAGCGTTCGAAGAAAGACTGCGGGCCATCGTGAACACTGCCCACAAGGCCGCACCGGACGACAACAGTGCCATTTGGATATGGAACCGCTTTACTCAGAACCTCCAGATGAATCAAGGTACGGATATCATCAGGACCGGGTTGTGGATAATCGGTCTTCTGACCTTGCTCAGTGGAATAGTCGGAGTCAGCAATATCATGCTGATAACGGTCAAGGAGCGTACGCATGAGTTTGGAATACGAAAGGCCATCGGAGCAAGCCCATGGAGCATAACAAGGCTGATTCTTGCAGAAAGCATCACCATAACCGCATTGTTCGGATACATAGGAATGTTCTTCGGATTGGTGGCGTGTGAAATTCTTGACATTACGGTAGGTAATTCCAGCATTAGTGTTCTTGGACAGGAGATCACCATGTTCGTAAATCCTACAGTAGGGGTGGATGTAGCCATCGAAGCGACACTTGTCCTGATAATTTCCGGCGCGATAGCCGGCCTGGTGCCGGCGTTGAATGCAGCCAAAGTAAGACCTATAGAAGCATTGAGGGCGGAATGAGACTGGATTGGGACACATACAGGGAAATAACGCTTGCCCTGAAGCGTAACCGCAGAAGGACTCTTCTCACAGGTTTTGGAGTCTTCTGGGGAATCTTCATGTTGCTTTTCCTTCTGGGAGGAGGCAAGGGTATCAAGGTCATGCTCGCAGAAAATTTCGAAGGATTCGCCACCAACACCACCATTCTTGCTTCAGACAGGACCACAATGCCTTATCAGGGTCTGAGCAAAGGCAGGTACTGGAGCCTTACCTACAAGGATGTCGAGCGTCTAAAGAGAATGATGCCTGAGCTGGATGTGGTGACTCCGACAATCGCTTCATATTCGTCTGACATGCAGTATCGCGAAGGTTCGACGCAAGGAATATTGAAAGGTGTGTATGCCGACTATGTAAAGGTTGAGACACCGAAGCTCAAGTATGGAAGATATATCAATGAGTCGGATGTCATCCAGGAAAGAAAGGTGTGTGTGATAGGAGAGAGGATATATAATTCTCTTTTTCCTGACGGAGGCGATCCGTGCGGCAGTCATATAAAGGTCGGTTCCATATATTATCAAGTGGTAGGTATGGATATAAGTGCCGGAAACATCAGTCTGAACGGTTCAGCAGACGAGTCGGTCATCATACCGATCAGCATTGCCCGAAAGATAATGAGAAGAGGTGAGAATGTGGACATGATATGTGTCACTGCCGGATCGGGCGTCTCCCTGTCTCTGCAGGAGGAGAAGCTTCGCGGAATAATCGCAAGGCAGCATAAGTTCGATCCTAAGGATAAGCAGGCATTGATGATCCTGTACACAGAGGAACTGTTTTCTGTAGTTGACAATCTTTTCAGAGGTGTCAATTTCCTGATCTTGCTTATAGGTCTGGGAACGATTCTCGCCGGAGCAATAGGTGTCAGCAACATCATGATGGTCACTGTCAAGGAGCGCACGACGGAAATAGGTATCCGTCGAGCTATAGGAGCGACACCGAAGGACATACTCATACAGATAATAATGGAAGGCATAGTCCTGACCACAATAGCCGGAATGGCAGGAATTGTCTTTTCTGTCTTTATCCTTAATGCAATGGACATACTCATTCCTGACACAGAATTCCAGATTTCATTCTGGACGGCAGTATTGTCGGCATTGCTGCTGACAGTGATGGGCGTGCTGGCAGGCCTGGCACCGGCGTTCAGAGCGATGGACATAAAGCCTGTGGATGCGATGCGCGACGAATAGACGAATAATAGAAAAACGAACATATATGAAGAAAGTTTTCAAGTATCTTGCACTTGCACTGGTTGCATTTATTTTCATCGGAACATTCGTGTTCCTCTATACAAAGTCCCGTCCGGAGGTCATAACCTGGCAGGAACTTCCTGTCAGCGTGATGGACCTGGCCAGGACATCGGTTG
>JAZNAW010000010.1:0-3750 GCA_045586745.1 Candidatus Cryptobacteroides sp. | reverse complement strand
CCTGCAAAGCGTGACCGTATTTATAATATGGTGAAGAAGATGCAGGATGCTGGTGTTCCTATCCACGGTATCGGTATGCAGGGCCACTACAACATCTACGGTCCAAGCAACGAGGACATCGAGGCTGCCATCATCAAGTATTCGGAACTCGTTGACAATATCCACTTCACTGAGCTTGATATCCGTATCAATGAGGAAATGGGTGGTCAGCTCCAGTTCAGCCGCGGTCAGGCAGGTGAGGTTCCCGGTTATATCAAGACTCTTCACGAGGCAAAGTATGCAGACCTCTTCAAGATCCTCCGCAGACATAAGGACGTCATCAAGAACGTGACATTCTGGAATCTCAGCGACAAGGATTCATGGCTTGGCGAGAACAACTATCCTCTTCCATTCGACAAGGAGTACAAGCCGAAGAACGTTTACCGCATCATCAAGAACTTCGATCCTGCTCTTGACAATGCAGAGATCAAGGAAGACTTCGTTCCTTCAGTGATGAACCAGCCAGGTCAGCAGTATCCTATGGTCAACTCACAGGGTTATGCTCGTTTCCGCGTAGAGGCTCCTCAGGCTAGATCAGTGATCGTCAGCCTCGGTCTCGGCGGACAGGGTGGTACAGTTCTCCACAAGAATGAGGAAGGTGTTTGGGTAGGTCAGACATCAGGTCCTCTCGATGAAGGATTCCACTACTATCACCTTACAATCGACGGTGGCGTAGTCAACGATCCAGGTGCACAGAACTACTACGGTTCAGTACGTTGGGAGAGCGGTATCGAGATACCTGCTCACGACCAGGATTTCTACCAGGTAAAGGATGTACCTCACGGACAGGTAGTTCAGGTTCTCTTCCCATCACCTAGCACAAACAGCACTAAGCGTGCATTCGTATATCTCCCTCCACAGTACGACGGAAAGAAGAAGTTCCCTGTTCTCTATCTCCAGCATGGTTGGGGTGAGGATGAGACTGCTTGGAGCCGTCAGGGTCATGCTAACCTTATCATGGACAACATGATCGCTGCAGGCGAGTGCGATCCGTTCATCATCGTCATGACTTACGGTATGACTAACGATACAAGAATCGGTGGTCTTGGCGGATTCAACGTAAAGGGATTCGAGACTGTTCTCGTTGACGAGCTCGTTCCTTATATCGATGCAAACTTCAAGACAATCGCAAAGAAGGATTCACGCGCTATGGCAGGTCTTTCAATGGGTGCTATGGAGACAAGAGCAATCACTCTTGCACGTCCTGAGGTATTTGCTTACTATGGTCTCCTCTCAGGTGGTGTCTACACTCCAGAGGATATCAAGGATCCTAAGCAGGTAAAGGGTATCTTCATCAGCTGCGGTGGCAAGGAAGGTCCAGACCGCATCATGCAGGCTGCTGAGGCTCTCAAGGCTGCTGGCTTCAACGCCAAGGGATATGTATCTCCAGGCACTGGCCATGAGTTCCAGACATGGAGACGTTCACTCCGCGAAATGGCTCCAATGCTTTTCAAGTAATCGTTACTTTTATATATAATTTGTCGGCATGGACATGGGTTCATGCCGGCTTTTTTATATATTTGTACAAACTAACTTTTAATACTATGAAATATCTATTTTCTACGCTATTTCTATCTTTATACTGCCTTATAGCAGGCGGTCAGCAGAAGGTTTATACTCTTGATGATTGGAATATAAAGGATTGGGACAGTCAGAATGGTGAACTTAATCTCAATGTCAATGAGCATAAGTTGAATTTCAACCACCCTCTTCCTTTCATGGACATGCAGTCAAAATGGCGTGTCAAGGCTGATTTGAAATGCGGAACCCTTGGTACTGAGCAGGTATTTGTCTGCAAAGAAGGAAAAGGAACTCATCTGTTAGGACGTATTTCCTTGAATGGTGATATTTCTTTGGGTTACGACAATACGGAACATCGTTTCTTTGTGGAGGTTGTGGATAAGAATGAGCAGCCGCATCGTCTTTGTGGAGGATCTGAGGTTCAGGCTGACAGATGGTACACTGTTGAAGCAATCGCGGAATATGATATAAAGACTGATATGTCGACTTTGACCATTGATGTCGATGGAAACAAATCTGTTTTGACTTATCCAGGCAAAGCCCTTCGTCACAATGCATCATTATGGACTATAGGCCATGGGTTTCCTGGTGGGTTTCCTAATTCCCTCCAAGTTCGTAAGGGTTCAATCCGTAATCTTGAGATCAGCGGCGAACCTCTGCCTCGCGTAGAAGGTCAGAACCCTCTGTTTACTGATTCCTTCACTGCTGATCCTGCCTTTCTTGTAGTCGGAGATACTGTTTATGCATATGTAGGACAGGATATAGCTGCTCCAGGCGGATGGTTCAACATGCCAGGATGGTTGTGTTACACATCCAAGGACATGATCCATTGGGAACCACAGGGTATGGTACTCAAGCCTGATGCGTTCGGATATGCCGTTCCTACAAGTGCCTGGGCTGCACAGGTTGTGAAGGCAGAAAACGGCAAATATTATTTTTACGTTACTTTAGATGATAAGAATACCAAACTTCATACAGTTGATGTGGCTGTAAGTGATTCTCCTCTTGGACCTTTTCTCCCTGCCAGAAAGGACGGAACTCCTCTTGTTACAGACGATATGACTCCTGATTCGCATAGATGGAACGCTGACATCGATCCTACCGTATTGATCGACGATGACGGTACGCCTTGGATGGCATGGGGTAACGGTGACTGCTACATGGCAAGATTGAAGAAGAATATGTATGAGATTGAAGGTGAGGTAAAGAAGGTTCCGCTGCGTAATTATAGCGAAGGACCGTGGCTCCTGAAGCGTGATGAAATGTACTATATCATATATGCAGCAGATGCACCTGGCGTACAGGAGGAGCAGATGGCCTATTCGACTGCTCCTTCGATAAATGGCCCATGGACTTACAGAGGCTTCATAAGTACATCAGCCAACCATGGTTTTACGATACATCCTTCTGTGATCCAGTTCAAAGGACAGTGGTATTATATATATCATGACGGAAGTTACGCTCTTGACGGTGCTCCGGGAGGTCAGTGCCGCCGCAGTGTATGTGCAGAATACCTCTATTTCAATGAAGATGGCACAATCCGATTCATTCGTTTGACCCAGGAGGGACTGAGTGTTAATAGGTAATTTTATTAAATTTGTGATAAATATTTAATTGCAACAGTATGAAAAAATCAATCTTTTTGGTGCTTTCTGTCATGTGTCTGTCATTTATGATGTCAGCGCAGACACCAGGCAAGATTACTTTGCCGAAGCTGATCAGCGACGGTATGGTTCTTCAGCGTGACGTTGAACTTGACATCTGGGGCTGGGCTGATCCCGGTATCTGGGTGACTGTAAGATTTAACGGTGCCTATTATGAAACTCAGACCGGCGAAGACGGAAGATGGATGGTAACCCTGCCTCCACAGCCGGCCGGTGGTCCGTATCTTATGGAAGTAAATGAGATTTCGATCCGTGACGTCCTTGTCGGAGATGTATGGCTTTGTTCGGGTCAGTCAAATCAGGAGACTCCTATCCAGAGACTTACAGAGATGTTCCCTGAGATCAATGTTTCAAACAATCACATGATCCGTCATTACAAGGTTCCTACACAGGATGTGAAGGAAGGCGTTCAGGAAGAGATCGCCGGTGACATCAAGTGGATTTCAGGCGTTGCTTCACAGGTCATGAACTGGACCGCACTTGCATATTTCTATGCTCAGGAGGCTTATGCCAAGACTGGAGTTCC
>JAZNAW010000009.1:0-65485 GCA_045586745.1 Candidatus Cryptobacteroides sp. | reverse complement strand
AATAGGTACCAGGAATGTCGTAAGAAGGAAGGACTTCTTCTTTACGCGTATCAGATATTCGCGTGAAATGATGGTCTTTATGTTTCTGATCTTCATGATTTATTCCTCCTCTGTTACAAGTTTGATGAATATGTCGTTCATTCTAGGAACCAGTTCCCTGAATGAATTGACAGTAAGACTCTGTGCGAGCACAGCCTTGAGGGCGTCATTGCTTCCTGCTCCGTCTTCAAGAGCGAGTACAGATGTATGACGGCCGGAATCGTCACGATCAGACAGTACCTTGAACACTCCCGGCACGGACTGTACGACCATGGAATCGGTATACACAAGCTCGACGTTGCTATTGCCGTACTTGCGGCGGATTTCGTCCACTCCTCCTGAAATCACGACATGGGATTTATTGATAAGCGCTATCTCGTCGCAAAGCTCCTCCACAGACTCCATATTGTGTGTGGAAAGTATTATCGTAGCTCCCTGATCCTTGAGTTTCAATATCTCCTCCCTTATGATCTGGGCATTGACAGGGTCAAATCCTGAAAAAGGCTCATCAAGAATCAGCAGTGACGGTTTATGTACCACTGTTGTGATGAACTGTATCTTCTGGGCCATACCCTTTGAAAGTTCCTCCACCTTCTTGTTCCACCAGCTCTCGATTCCGAACTTCACGAACCATTTCTTCAGTTCCGTCGCCGCTTCCTTGTACGACATGCCTTTGAGCTGGGCAAAGTACATGGCCTGCTCACCGACCTTCATCTTGCGGTACAGCCCCCTCTCCTCCGGAAGATAACCGATCTTCTCGACATCATCCTGAGTGATGGGGCGTCCGTCAAAAATGACAGAACCTGAATTAGGTATGGTTATTCTGTTGATTATACGTATCAATGTAGTCTTGCCTGCACCGTTGGGACCGAGCAGACCGAAGATCTTCCCTTTCGGGATATCCACCGAAACATGATCAAGAGCCACCTTCTCGCCGAAACTCTTGCATACATCTTTACATCGGATCAATTCCATAGTCTATATTGTTAAATGTTTAATATCCTGGCAGTAAGTTCCACCATAAGTTCAGCCGGTGTCGCCTCACCGACATCACCTCCCTTTCCCTTATAGTCATATTCCCTGAGAAGTGAAATGACAGCCATGCACTTGTTCAAGGGATAATTACGTACGGCAGTATCGTATTCCCGGAAGAAATACGGATTCACTCCGAGTACTCCGGATTTCTGTTCATTGGTCGGACTGGAGTTCTTCATAAGCAATGCATCGTACTTCAGAATCCTGTAGAAATGGGTATACAATGCACTGACAGCCATAGGCATCGCAAACTTTGCCGAAGAACCCAGATATGCAGCAATACGGAGAGCCTTGGCGGAATTCTTCAGGGACAGTTCCTTTGTCAGTTCGAAAATGCTGAACTGACGGCTTATTCCCACATTCTTCTCGATATCTGAAGCAGAGACCTCGGAAACACCTTCAGGAAGATTCTTAAGCATCTTCTCAGTCTCAATCGCAATCTTGTTCAAGTCCGTGCCGGCATGTTCGGCAAGCAGGGCGGCAGCATCAGGTGCGATATCCAGTCCTTTGGTACGATAGAACATCGATATCCACTTTGGCATCTCAAAATCCCTCAATGCCTGCGAATCCACGACAGTACCTATCTTCGACACCGACTTGTAAAGCGATTTCCTCTTGTCGGCAGAGGCACCATGCATGGCGATCACAAGCACTGTGGAATCCAATGGATGCTGACAGTATATGGCCAGCTCCTCCAGAGACTTCATCATCTGCGCCTCCTTCACCACGACCAGCTGCCTTTCGGCGAACATGGGATATCTTCGTGCGGCCGTAATCACCGAATCAGCATCAACATCAGCCCCATAACATACAGTCTGGTTAAAGTCCCGTTCGCTTTCATCAAGACAATGCTCAATAATGGCATCGCATACCATATCCACATAATAGGATTCATCTCCCATCAGAAGATAGACAGGAGAGAAGACGCCGTTACGGACGTCCTGAACTATATGCCTGCACTGCGTATCTGTTTCTACAAATCCTTTTGCCATATCATGCAAAGATAGAAAAAAAAAAGCACCGGATACTCCGGTGCATCATGTTTTCTATTATTCTGCTCTCTTCTCCTTTACTTTCACAAGTTTTTCCTTGAGAATGTCTGCGCAGTCAACGACTGCGTCTTCGAAGGTTTTTGCGTTCTTTTCAACCACAATCGTGCTTCCCGGAATGCTGACCTGAACCTTCACGTTCTTGTTGTCATGGTCAGGAAGAAGCGAAAGAGCTACATCCACTGATGTTACGGCATCATAGAACTTCTCTACCCTTGAGAATTTCTTTTCTACAAAGTCCAACAGTTTCTGATCTGCATTGAACTTGATCGACTGCACTCTAATCTCCATTTTTACCTCCGTTTTTAGCCCTTGGATGGGCGCGTTCATAACTATCTTTAAGTCGGGCGATACTGCTGTGGGTATAGACCTGCGTCGCAGCCAGAGAGGAATGCCCCAGCAACTCCTTGATGGAGTTCAACTGTGTATCCTCATTCATAAGTTCCGTCGCGAGAGAATGTCTCAGGACATGCGGAGACTTCTGTCCCCTTATGCCCGTCACACCGCCAAGCGCGGACTTTACTGCCCTGTCCACATACTTGGGATACAAAGGTCTTCCCTCATATGTGACAAAAAGCGGCTCTGTCAAAGACCTCACCCCTCCACACATCACCTCAACTGCTTTCAAATATAATAAAATTTCTTCAGACAATGAAGCTACGAGAGGAATTTCTCGCATTTTATCGCCTTTTCCGCGTACTTTTACAACTTTTCTACCAAAATCGACATCTCCGACCGACATACCGATCAATTCCGCGCGCCTCAGTCCCAAAGAGTACAAAGAAGATATAATCACACGTTGCAGAAGTCTTGAATAGTATCCTCTGCCTGTTTCAGTATGCCATTCCGCAAAGAATGCTTCTACCTGGTCCCCATCCAGAAGATGCTTTGTAACATCGAAATATCCGGCCATGGCATCCTTTCTGAAAAAATGAGGGATACGCTTCTCGACCTTGGGTTTTGACACAAGCCTTACAGGGTTGGACTTCATCCATCCTTCACGCATGAGATAACGGCAGAATCCGCTCAGTGCGGAAAGATGGAGATTGACAGTCTTCTCTGATTTCGGATTTTTCTCATCAAGCATGTACACCTCATATTCCCTGATCTCGGATACATTCAGAGAATCAACAAGAATCTTATCTGTGACAGGTTCATCGGCCTTTTTTGAAACAAACTCAAGGTAATCGTCCAGGACCTCTCCATATATGGAGACTGTCCGTGCAGAATATCTCCTCACTGTACGTACATACCGGATATATGAATCTATTATTTCCATTATTTCACGGGAAACAGTCCGAGTTCCGCAGCCTTCTCACGCATGAGGGCGTCTGCAGCTTCAAATGTGTTCTCTATATCTCCGTCCAGTATGGCGTTCTTGACGGTCTCCTTAAGCAGGCCGATGGTACTGCACGGTTCTATACCGAAAAGTTCCATCACATAATCTCCCGTTATAGGATTCTTGAAATTACGGATGGCATCTTTCTCCTCCACCTCCACTAACTTTGCCTTCACTATCTCGAAGTTCGCATGTAGACGGGCAACCTTCTTCGGATTCTTTGAGGTGATATCGGCATGACACAGAAGCATCAGGTCATCTATGTCATTTCCGGCATCGAAAAGAAGTCTTCGGACTGCAGAATCCGTAACCTCTTCAGTGACAAGTGCTATCGGACGAAGATGGAGGCTGACGAGTTTCTGCACATATTTCATCTTCTCGTTCAGAGGCATCTTCATGGACTGGAATATCTTCGGTATCCAGCGCGCGCCCACCACCTCATGTCCATGGAAAGTCCAGCCCAAAGCCGGGTCATATCTCTTGGTCGCAGGCTTTGCTATATCATGTAGAAGCGCTGCCCATCGGAGCCACACGTTCGGTTCGGTACGCACCTTCTCCACCTCGATTCCGTCCTCGAAGATAAAATCCTTAAGACGGCCTTCGGCTATGGCCTCGTTCTCCAGGGCGGCGACATTGTCCAGAACTTCGAGCGTATGCGAAAAATTCTCCTTATGTCCCTTACCTTCAACCGTCTCAACACCTTTGAGCTTGGCCAGCTGCGGAAGTATGTAGTCCAGGAGACCTGTCTCGTCGAGCAGACGGAAGCCAAGCGACGGCCTTGGTGTCACAAGTATCTTGTTCAGTTCCTCGACTATCCTTTCCTTGGAAAGAATCTCCATCCTATGCCTGTTGCGTCTGATCGATTCCAGAGATTCCGGCACTATATTGAACATAAGTTCGTCCGTAGAGAGTTTCGTGGCGAATCTTACCGCACGGACCATCCTCAACGGATCATCACTGTATGTAGTGTCAGGATCAAGCGGAGTACGGATTATGCCCGAAGCAAGGTCACGGATGCCGCCGAAAGGATCAACCAATGCACCGTAATCCTCCTTCTGCAGACTGAAAGCCATTGCATTGATTGTAAAATCCCTTCTCAACTGGTCATCTTCCAGGGTTCCGTCCTCCACGACAGGCTTGCGTGAATCACGACGATAGGATTCCTTCCTGGCTCCGACAAACTCGACTTCGATACCTCTATACCTGAGCATGGCCGTGCCGAAATTACGGAACACGGATACATTGCTGTGTACCTTCGCACCTACAGCCTCCGCCAGTTCTATCCCGCTTCCTTCCACGACTATATCGATATCCTTGCTCGGACGTCCAAGGAAACAGTCACGCACATATCCACCTATCACAAAGGCACGGACTCCAAGTTCTGCCGCCGTTTCCGACACGATTGAAAATATCTTATGTTCAAGAAAACCCTGTGTTATTGTTGCTGACATATCATTTCATTGTAAGAAGGTATCCTGTCTATGAAGGAGTAATGCGGTTTCCCATCCGTTTCACTCCTCCGGCACGCAAAGGTCTGCCTTCCGTTTGTGATTATCATATATGTGACATTCAGGACCATATTGTACCTTATCGCCTGATCGAGCACATCCCTGTCAAGGTCGACTTCCGGTCTCTTGCATTCGACCACAGCCAGAGGCTTCGCCTGGCGGTCATATACAAGAATGTCAGCGCGGTACTGCTTGTCTCCGAAACTGAAGCCGGCTTCACTCATCATCATATGTTCAGGGACTCCCAATGTATCTGTAAGGACACCTATGCACCATTGACGAACCCTCTCTTCAGGAGTGAGGGCGACATGTTTCTTCCTTAAAGGATCCCAGATTGTCTGCATATTGGCCATTATAATGCAAATATAGTCAAAAAAAATGTTAGATTTGCAGAAACAAGGAGTATGGTTATGCGTTACGGAAAAGGACACAGAAGAAACGATGGGCTGAAGATAGTATTTGAAGATGACTTTCTGATCGTGGTCGACAAGCCGAGCGGTCTGCTGACAATGTCCGCCGGACGCAAGGGAGACATGACGGCATATTCCATGCTGCAGGATTACTGCACCGACGGACGGATATTCATAGTGCATCGTCTGGACCGTGACACATCCGGACTTATCGTGTTTGCCAAGGACGAAGACACAAAAAGGGCACTTCAGGACAACTGGGAGGATGCCGTACAGGAACGAAGGTACTTCGCCATTCTGGAAGGAAATATCGAAGACAGCGAAGGATGGATAGAGACCTGGACCTACGAGCATCCTAAATCACTGAAGGTACACTGCTATCCCCTACGTGAAAAAGATGACAGAAACAAGCCACCGCGCAAGGACTGGAAGTTCACATCCAGCCACTGCCGTACTCTCGAACACATGCAAAAGGACGGGCAGGAGTATACCTGCGTGGAATTCAATCTGGAAACAGGAAGAAAGAACCAGATCCGTGTACATTCGCAATGGATAGGTCATCCGGTAGCCGGAGACCATAAATATGACGCGCTCACGAATCCGTTCGGCAGACTTGCGCTCCATGCACAAGGACTCTCGTTCATCCACCCATGGACAGGCAAGCTCATGAAATTCACCGCACCGGTTCCCAAAACATTAAGAATACGATGATAGACAAGAATCTGGCATCCAAGGTCATAATGTCCGGAGATTACTACCGAAAGAATCATCCGGGCGGCATTTCAGCTGTTGTGAATTACTGGAGCGCGTATTTTGACGGCCTGCAGTATTATCCGATGTACAAGGCAGGAGGCAGGCTGACGAAGGGCTGGTGGTTCGTTTCTTCATATGTCAGGATGGCTCTGAAGATGACATTTGACAGGAAAGTGAAGATAATGCATCTTCATACTGCGGCAGACGGGTCGTTCCGGAGACATTCATCCCTCGTCAGGCTGGGCAGATTCTTTGGAAAGAAGATAATACTCCACATCCATGCAAGCAGATTCAAGGACTTCTACAACGAGTCATCAGAAAGGGAGAAGGAGAAGATCATGCAGACACTACGGGCTGCAGACAAGATAATAGTCCTGTCAAGGTCATGGAAAGACTGGTTCAGATCCATCGGCATCGACCAGGAGGCTCTCATCATCCTTCACAACATCACACCGGAACCTGCCAGGATACCTTCCGCCAAGGTCAAGGACGGGAAGACGCACTTCCTCTTCCTTGGCGAAATCGGACAGCGCAAAGGAGTCTTCGACATCATCAGGGCGATAAGCACACACCTGAACAAAGCAGAAGGCAGGATAGAGCTGAAGATCGGAGGCAACAGGAACGAAGACAAACTCATGTCGGCCATAAAGGATAACGGGCTGGAGGGAACAGTGACATTCGAAGGCTGGGTAGGCGGCGAAAGGAAGTTGAGGCTGCTTAACTGGGCAGACGTCTACATCCTCCCTTCATTCAACGAAGGACTCCCGATCAGCATACTTGAGGCCATGAGTTACGGATGCCCGATAATTTCGACGGAAGTCGGAGGTATACCGGAAGTCGTGACTGACAACGGAGTTCTTGTAACCCCGGGAAACACCGAGGAAATATGGGCAGCCATGTCCCGATACATCTGCAATCCTGAACTTATCGAAAAGGAGGGGAAGGCCAGCCTCGTCAATGTCAGGCCTTATTTGGCAGAAAGCGTAATGAAGGACCTCCGCAACATCTATCTTGATATCCTTGAAGTCAGCCGATAGACCGACAGGGTAAATGACGGCCTCCCGATCTTGTACAGCAGAATATTTATAATCTGTCCCGGCCTTACAGAAAAGACACCAAGACGGCTGTCCTCCGACATATAGGCATACAGTCTTGAGATGTTCTCCTCTGTCATGTGCGCAGATTCCTTGCGCGCGAAAACCGTCAGGATCCTGCACACATATCTTCCTATGACATCTGTATGGTACAGCTCCTCTAGTTTCCGGCTCAAAGGGAATTTTGTCTTAAGAAGCTCAAGCAGAGGACAATACAGTTCCAGCAGAAGGAAGAGTTGGCTGATATGTCCGTCAGAAGTAAGATCGCTGCTCAAGGACACCGGCTGAAGGATATAGTCGTATATGATTTCCGGTACGGTCCTCACTTTATCTGCATGATATAGGATACTGAAGACAAACATCTTGTCTTCGCCGTATCTCAGGTTTTCATCAAACCTTATCGAATGGTCACGGATAAGGGAGAGACTGAAGAGTTTGAAACATGACGAATTGAGGAGATAGCTATGTCTCCTGTCAATCGTCCTGTCAATAAAGGATGCCATTTCATCGGCACCGCAATACTCGCACTCACCGGACGGCACATATGCATCCTTCACCGACATGTCTTCAATTCTGGAGAATCCGGCAAGGACCATATCCCATCCGCGTCGATAAATCGCAGACAGGGATCCAAGCCTGAGTGCATCATCTGCATCAAGAAACATCACGTATTCCCCTTCTGCCATTCCAATACCGGCATTGCGTGCAGAACTGACTCCGCCGTTTTCCTTATGGATGACCTTTACCCTGTTATCATGTAAAGCGAGTTCATCACACAATGTTCCTGACTCATCAGTGCTTCCGTCATCGACAAGAATGACCTCGACAGTATCAAATTCCTGCATAAGCACGCTGTCTACTGCCCTGATTATGGTAGAACCCGCATTGTAAACGGGTATGATGACCGATACGTTTACCTTCCTATCCATCTGTCGAGATATGAAAAAGATGATTTTCTCAATGCGTCAAGTGATTGCCGTACGGCAGTATAGTCTATCTGTACCGGAATCAGCTCGTCATCTTTCGCGGCAAGTCTGTCGGACAGGCCCAAAGAAGACAGAAGTTCCCTGTACCTCAGATCATATCCGTCCCAAAGAGGAAGCGCATGGAAAGGCCGCTCAAAAAGAATGGAAAACACACATCCGTGAAACGAAGTCGTGACCACATATGAGGCATATCTGAACAAAGAAACAAAATCTGTAACGGAGCGGTCCACGCACGAAAGGTCTATGACTTCATATTCCTTCCCCAGGCTTGCGGCAAGCTTTTCTGCCTTTCTCAAAAGGAGTCCCTTGTCTTCCTTCCTCCATCTTACTTCATAGACAAGAACATACTTGCGGTTCTTCCATTTACGGTTGACTAGAGGAACCCACAACGCCCTGTCCGTAAGCAGAGTCGGGTCGACACATGTATCACATGGCTTTCCGGTTATAGAAGACACATGATCAGCGGTCTCCCTTTCCCTCATGGAAACGGCATCGAATCCTGACACGACAAGAGGAAGATCGGCACTGATCTCCTCAACTGACTTCATGTCTGCGCTTATTGCATATCCTACAATGCGGCTTCCGGGATTCCTCCGGAACTTTCCGAAATAGACCTCATCACTGACGCCTCCCAGACAATGCAGGCTCCACAACTGGTCGCTTCCTATCACATAACAGTCATAGTCACGAGGAACATTCATGCCACATGGCAAAGAGATATCCAGATGATTTATTCTGAACATACTGAAATGACGGGACCTCAAAGGGGCAAGAAGAAATTTCTTGAGGTTCTTCTTAAGATATGCAGCCTTGTCGGAAAAGCTTCCGGCTGAACAGAACAGCTTCCAGCTGAAAATCTTATAGAATTCCTCCACAAATGGCTGACGATAGTCTATAACCTGAACATCATGTCCCATGCGCTTCAATGTCTCCTGTAATGCATAACATTGAAGCACTGCACCATAATTGTGCGCACGATGAAACGTCAAAATGCCTACCTTCATTTTCTTCCGGTTATTTTTCTGATGAATACCTTTAATTTCCAAGCCTTGTATCTCCAACCGAGATCACCCCATCTGCGTGCCGCATACATGAATCCCTTTGCAGGATACATGTCTTCAAACATCTGCCTCTCTTGGTGTATACTTGTTGGACGAAGGAGATTAGGGTTACGTCTTGAAACAAATTCCGAAGACACCGCGGCATGTACCAGCTCCAGACCGGCCGAAGCCTCACAGATCAGGGCCTGCCCCTTTCCGGACATCGGCAAGACCATGGATACACCTGCATTACTGTCAATCTCCGGAAGAATCTCTTCAACTCCCCAGAAATCGGCTATCGTGATATCGCTCCTTCTGTTTCTTAAATCATACGGGCAGACAGAACAGCTGTGCCTCAGCATCACATTCTTATAGAACATCACCTTGTAAGTCTCCCTGAAGACCTTCCGTCCGTCATCATACCTGAAGGATTCCATATGTGCCTTCCAACCGCTGCAACTCTTGTCCCTGAAGCATACTGACTCCAGATTTCCCTTCCTGCCCATATACGAAACATAATCCTTCCATACATCCGGCGCAGGGACTCCATGGCATATGAAGTCTACTGTCACGAGATTATCACGGAGACGTTCGGGGATATATGACGCAAGTCCCGCCACTTGACATGGGGTACCGGAGAACAGAACACTCCTGCCCTCTTCAAGGTCTTTCCGGACATTTCTGAAGGAATCGCCCATATCGCTCTGGACATACTTGCTTCCACTGAACGCAACACACCCTTCCAGATTATCTGAACGCCTGTGGGATACGCTGAAATCAGGGTTGAACGCCGCTCCATAAACAACTCCCCCTTTTGAAACAACCGCCTTCGCCAAAGCAGCGAACACACCTCCGCTCTGACTCGTACGAAGAACATCGGAATCCTTGTTTTTCGCCGCCGCAACCTGTATCTCCCGTATATCAGAAGCTGATTGTGAAGATGAAACGGCAAAGTCACAGACTACTTCACATAGACCGCATTCCGTACATTTGTCCGGATCCGTTTCCGGGTAGAGGAAACCCAGAGCGTCAGGCTTCATGGAAATGGCCTTATGCGGACAGACTGCAAGACAGGCAGTGCATCCGGAACATTCCGTCTTGTCTGTAATCCTGATCATATCTCCATCCTGTTTTTAAGCATATTCATCAACTCATGACGCTCGCCACGGGACAATCCGATATAAAGGACAGAAACGATGGCTGAACCCACGCACAATGTCACATTTGACAAGAATCCAAGGATAGTATCCGGAAGGAACGGACTGACAGCCAGAGGCAATACCAGTGCAGCTGCAGAAACCTGACAGACATTCAGGTACACTTCCTTCATAAAATCACCGGGCACAAGACCGATCATTCCTCTCAGCATGTACAGACGCGCAAACAGACATGTCTGAGATATGACTATCGCAACCACAACCGTTATTTCCGGGATTGCTCCCATTTTCAGAAAGACATATGAAAGAGGAATGTTCAGAAGCTGCAATCCACCTACCAGCAGCTGATAGTCGCGTATTTTACCCGTTGCCAGCTGGGCAGTTATGAGAGGGTGGGAAACGGATTCACTCAAGGTATATACAAGAAACAGCTGAACAAACAGTCCGGAATGAGCAGGAACATCCTTTAGCCACAGGTCAAGTATATATCCGGTATTGAAAAGTACAGGCAGTGCAAGAATGAACAGAAGATAATACGACATCCTTGAAGACCTGGATATCAGGTAGAACATATACCCATGGTCTCCGGTAGCATATGACTTTGTGATCTGCGGATTCACAGCTGTCATTAAGTTGGTGACGAATCCCTGGACAGCACCGTTCAGCTGCATGGCCACACCTCTTGCCGCATTGACGGCAGTGCCAGCAAAAAGGTTTATCAGAATCTTTCCTCCCTGATCTCTCAAGACACCGGAAGAGACTCCTATGAAGTTCCACCCGGCAAACGAGAACATTTCCTTGACAAGAGAAACATCCTTCACGACACGGAATCTGCACTCCGGGAAATGCATTCTGCAGTATATGCCGTATGCTGCCCTTACAGCAAGCACGGAAAGCATCATAAGAGCGGCATAAAGGACAAGTCTGTCTGAAGACGACCGGGATATCAGAAATGCCACGCCAAGACGCAGAAAACCGTCAAGAAGGCCTATATAGGCATAGGCTGACATCTTTTCATGAGCGGTGATGGAAGCCATCTGCGGGACACTCAACAGGTTGATCACGAACGATGCCAGAGAGAAGTGGAGCACCCATATCGCAGCCGGAATCCGGGAAGGGTCGATTGTCATCTTGTTGCCGATGAACCAGATTCCGACCGGTTCTGCGATGACGACTACAATGAAGGCGATGAGCAGCTGGATAATGACTGCGGTGGAATAGACCTTGTTCAACCGGTCTTCATCTCCATTGCCCATCTCGTAAGTGATGAATCTCTGGACGGCGGAATTGAGGGAACCGGAAATGATCGTAAACATTGCGACGATGCCTCCCACGACATCATATATTCCGAAATCATTCTCTCCCAAGGCATTCAGAACAACCCTGGATGTATATAGGCCGACAAGCATCAGCACAAGCATCCTGACATACAGCATCAGGGTATTCCTTGCTATTCTTCTTGTGTTTTGACTGTTCTGTTCCATCGGGCCGTCATATATATAGCAAATTTAAGAATAATTTGGTAATCTCGACTATTATCTCTAAATTAGTGGACGAATATGAACACTTAAACACTTAACGGATATGGTCAGATATTGTGTAATGTGGAAGTTCAAGTCATCAGATGGCAAGACTTCAAAGGAACTCGCTGAAGACGTCAAGGAAAAATATGAGTCCCTCTTGGGACTCGTGCCAGGTCTAAAAAGCATTGAAGTAGGTGTGAACCGTAATGAAGGAAAGACATCATACGATGCTGTGATGCTCGCTGATTTCGACAATTGGGAAGCACTTGCCGCATACAAGGCCGACACCTTGAGGGACAACGTGATACAATACGTGGAGACTATCGCGGAAGTACGCGCTAAAGTCGAGTACGAAAGATAAGACAGTGTTCTTTAAAAACCAAGCCCGCCTGCAGATGCAGACGGGCTTTTAGTTTATTAGAGGAGATAGAACTGTTCCCAACCCTTTCTAGGGATTCCCCTTCTGAGGAGAAGGTTAGCCACAGGACTGTTTGTGAACTGCTTGGTCTCAGGATCGAACTTAAGCCTTGCATTAAGCTGCTGTGCAATCACACCAAGGCAGAATACCTGACTGAGCGGACCTGCAACACTGAATGGTGAACGAGGTTTCTCAACACCCTGGCAAGAGAGGAGGAAGTTAGCGAAATGGTTAGAAGGACTCTTTGGCACTTCAGGGAGAAGCGGTGCCATTTCCTTAGCCTTGCTCTCAGGAATGATGGTAAGAGTAGATCCGTGTGAACCGCCCTTGAAAGTAAGGGTGTCAGTATAGATGATCTTACCCGGATTGAGCTTAGCCGGCTGGATCTTTCCACCTGCAACCGGCGGAATGTTAGGATCGAGCTCCATTGTACCGTATCCTTCAGGTACTGCAGGGATGTTGTCAAGACCATCATACCAAGTGATGTCTACAGGCGGCATGTCGCCACGTGCAGGGAACTTGAACTCGATTGTCGATGAATAAGGGAAGAAGAACGGATTGTGTCCCTCAGCGCGAAGCATATTGATCTCTGTAGGAAGACCGAGTTCGCAGAACTCATGTACAGTATCGATAAGGTGAGCACCCCAGTCACCAAGAGCTCCCATACCGAAGTCATACCAGCAGCGCCACTGACCGTTCACGAAGTCCTTGTTGTATTTATGGTAAGCCTCGCCGCAAAGCCATGTATCCCAGTCAAGTGTTGAAGGAACAGGCTCCTCTGGGAAGTATGACTGGATCTTAGCATCCCAACCATGCCAACGGCGTGAGTTGTTCATATGAGCTGTTACGGCACGTACGTTCTTGATGATACCGGCTTCCTTATAAGCCTTGAACTGGAAGTAGTTTGCCTCCGAGTGACCCTGGTTACCCATCTGAGTCACGACACCATACTTCTTTTCAGCCTCCATCATGAGCTCTACCTCATAGAATGAGTGAGCCATCGGCTTCTCAACATAAACATGGATACCGAGAGACATAGCCAACATAGCTATCGGGAAGTGGCTGTGGTCTGGGGTACCGATGCAGACTGCATCTATCTTGTCACCCATCTTCTTGAAAAGCTCTCTGAAGTCCTGGAAACGAGGTGCATCAGGGAACTTGTCTGAAATCCTCTTTGTCTGAGGAGCACCCATATCGATGTCACACAAAGCAACGATATCACAAAGACCGGTTCTGTAGAAGTCGTTGATGATGTCGGCACCACGACCTCCGATACCGATACATGCAAGTTTAACCTTCTGGCCAGCCTTTACCTTGCGTGGCTCAACCTTCTTTGCATCAACTCCAGCAGCCATTACGGTTCCTGGAATAGCAGCAGCTGCTGTAATGGCAGTCATCTGCTTCAAAAAATCACGTCTTGTTGATTTCATATCTTTTGGTTATTATTTAGTATTATTGTTTTTCAAAAAACTTACGGTTGACATTACCTCACCCTCTTCTGCACTCAGGGTCCTTACCGAAGCCATCGCCTTGCCTTCGACATATTCTCCGGTAAGAGGATTCATTATATGCCTTCTGTCTTCCCTACCGTTCCCGGACGTCGTGAGACATTCATCAACAAGCACATAATCATTCCCCTCATCAGTTGCCACCGGCCATCCTTTTCCTCCGGGATGATTGCCTACAGCATATACTGAACTGTTACCGAAACTTATAAGGGCATTGTTGATTCCGGCTTCTCTTACCATCTCAACAGCCTTGTCGAGCGCATAGCCTTTCAGAAATCCTGACAGATTCAGTCTGACGTTCTCATTCTGCCTTGCTGCAGTACGGTCCTTCGCATCGAGCCGTATCTTGTCTTCCAGACGGAGACCGGGACATTCTGCAGAAACGGCTATATCAAACAGACCTTCTGTCTTTCTGTTATATGAAATGCATCGTTCCAGAATCTCGAACATCTCATCTGTAAGGGTCACTCCCCTTCCTGCAGGAGAAGCGTTGACCATTGACACCTCGCTATCAGGAAGAAAACAGCTGGCCATGCGTTCTACCCTGAGAGTCTCTGCATGGATTGATTCACATAATGTATGAAAATCTGAAACTGTGGCAGCAGCATCCCAAAGGATTACATCCATCCGTGTATGCATGGCTTCGAACCATGCATATGTCATACTGCTACCATTGGGCAGAGACCTGTCAAGAAACTCCATTATGGGAGCTGCCTGATCTTGATGTTACGGAACCAGACCTCATCACCATGATCCTGAAGAAGGATATGTGATTCCGCCGGGCTACCGAAATGAGGAGATGTCCTATACTTGCTATAGTTTACAAGAGCCTGCCACATCTGATTGTTGCGGTCATACTCAAGAACCTTCACGCCGTTGAGCCAATGCTCGATATGGTCACCGTCCACCTTGATGAGAGCAGTATTGAATCCTTCGCGATAATGCTTGTCTGCAGGTGCCGGAATCATATCATAGAGTGAACCAAGCGTTCTGTTGCCGCTTACACCGGCCTTTGCATCAGGATGTCTGTTATCGTCAAGAATCTGGAACTCACATCCGAGGAACTTGTCGTCAAGGGCATACTTGATACCGCTGTTTGCAGCAGGAGTGATCTTGAAATCAACCTTGAGCTCGAAGTTACGGTACTTGTTTACGGTCACGATGTCACCGCCGCTTGAATATCTGTTGCCTTCAGCCTCAAGAACCTTGAGTGTTCCGTCTTCGATAGTCCAACCGACCTCTGGGAAGTCGGAACGTCTTGCGCCTCTCCAGCCTTCTGTTGTCTTTCCGTCCCAAAGAAGTTCCCAACCTTCTGCCTTCTCCTGCTCTGAGAGCACATTCTTCATCTTGTTTACTTCTGCAGCACCTGCAGTACATGCCCAGACTTCCTGATCAAGATTGTCTGTACATACCCTGATGTTCTTCCAGCTGACCTGCTTTCCTTCATTTGCAGGATCATAGATTGCGTGTACCTGAAGAGCAATGAATCCGTGTGACGACTTGTCATCAAGAAGGTTTGCACAAGGAACACCGTTCAGCCATGTACGGACACGGTTTCCGACAGCTTCAATACGCGCGTGGTTCCACTCGCCGTTTCTGAAAGCAGCCTTTGATGCCGGGCATATGATTGAATAAAGCCAACCCTCGCGTCCTTCGTCATAGACACCGCCTGACCAGGCTCTTTCAGAAGGGTCAATCTCGTACTGATATCCATGTACGCGACCGTCCTGATATGACGGGATGCTTGCAGACCTGAACTGTACACCAGAGTTCAGTCCGTCATCAACCTTGAAATCAAATTCAAGGATGAAATCCGAGAAGTCTTCATTGTAGACAAGGAAAGTATTAGGCGTATCGGACTTGCTGATTCCGGTAATGACTCCGTCCTTTACCTTGTAATCAGCTGTTCCGTTCATTTTCGTCCATCCCTTCAGGTTCTTTCCGTTGAAGATCGGACGCCAGTTGTCCTGTGCGGAGGCGTTGAATGACAGCATCGCCAGGACAGCGATAATGATTAGTTTGTTTTTCATGTTATTTATGTGATTTGGTTTTATTTATCAATCCTGCAATTCCTGCATAAATGAGGCGGAAGACACCGACCACAAGATAGGTTACAGCCGCGCTGACGAATACGAAACCAAGACTCTTGAGCGCCTCTATCCACATACCGTCATATTTAATGATTGCATAAATGTTCAGGGCCTCCATCGCTGCAAGGCATGCAACAAATACCCAAAGTTCTCTCTTGAGATGTCTCTCACTGATGATTATATCTTTCATGTCGGCTACTTTATGGAGGTTGATGAATGGTTGAGATAATCAAGCTTGTACTCATCAGGGAAGGTGACTATCCTCTGCTCCTCGATCGCCTGATGTCCTAAGAGAGACATCGCACTTGCATAATATCCTTCCTCAACGATATTTACAGGCTGCTTACGGGTTATCACGGCCTCAACGAATGCATCAAGCATCAAGGATGTTCCGTCTTCCTTTGGAGCCTTGCCAAGAATATATTCACCCTTGTTGGTACTTGCTGTCTCCGGTTCCCAGCTTGTTCCTGCAAAAGGTACAGCATTGAAGATATCCATCTCAATATCGTTGATCAGCCTCAGGAAAGCTGGCGCCGGAGGAGTCTGTTCAAAGTAATATTTACCGATTTCAGGCTCTACTGTTCCCTTTGTACCCATGATCTTCTCCTCATAGCCATAGAACTTGTTGGAGAGGACTGAATCATAAGTCATTTTCCTGCCGCTGTCGAACACATATACGCAACTTACATTGTCATACACTTCCCTGCGCTCCTTCCAATGCGTAATGGCACCATGGCCCATGACCTTATCAGGCAACTCGCGCATAGCCCAGGTTCCGATCTGAAGCTGATGACATGCAAGCTCGGTCATGATACCTTTCGAATGTGCCTTATAGAGTCGCCAGTTGATGTGCTCATCCATATCTTCTGACGGACAAGGACGTCTCCAGTCATTGTTACGGTTCCAATATGACCATACGGCATTGATTTCACCGAATGTTCCGTCATGGACCATCTTCATGACCTGGATATATCGAGGGTCAAAAAGTCTCTGCTGACCTACAAAGAATATATTCCTGCCGGACTTGTATTTCATATACACATCATGGCACTGCGAAAGCTCATAGCACATTGCCTTCTCACAGAATACATCCTTGCCTGCATCAAGAGCATCCATTGCCATACGGTAATGTCTGTCAAGAGGAGTAGCGATCACTACCGCATCAATATTCTTGTCCTCAAGGAGTTTTCTGTAGTCATTGTAGACCACTGCATCCGGGACCATCTTGAGCGCCGAATCCAATGAAGGCTGATATACATCGCAGAGAGCGACGATCTTTGCCTTCGGGTTCTTAAGAATGAAACTCATCAGGAACTGTCCTCGTGATCCCGGTCCGATCACACCTATACGGACCTGTTCCCCTGTCGTCTTGTCTACCTGCGCAAAGGCAGACATCCATGGGCTTACTGCCGCCAATGCGCCTGCAGTTCCCAGCATCTTCAGAAAATCTCTCCTACCTAGTGAAGAATTCATGGTTATCAGTTTTATTCAAATATTCAAAGTTATGTATTATGCATATCTTTTCATAGCACTGTCTGACGCGATGTCCGACAATCACAACGCAGGATATAACAAATGAAACGATAATTAACGTAAATACTTCTTCGTATGTTCCGCTATAAGATCGGCATCATCAAAATAATCTATCCTCATGGATTTGCGTACATCGGCAAGAGTCTTTGCCGCCTCCGCACGTGCAACCTCCGATCCTTTGCGGAGAATCTCATATACCTGCGGTATGTTCTGCTCGTAACGGGCCCTTCGCTCACGGATCGGCTGAAGCATATCCTCCATGATATTGAAAAGGAACTTCTTGCATGTGCCGTCTCCAAGTCCGCCACGACGATAATGGTCCTTCATCGCGTCAAGGTTCTCATATTCCGGAAGGAACTTCGCAAAATGTTCCGGAGTGCTGAATGCATCCAGATATGTGAACACGACATTACCCTCCACATGACCAGGATCTGATATCTGAAGGTGTTCAGGATCGGTATACATGCTGTTCACCTTCTTCTTTATCTCCTTCGAAGTATCTGAAAGATAAATGCAGTTGCCCAGCGACTTGCTCATCTTCGCCTTTCCGTCAGTGCCCGGAAGACGACAGCATGCAGCATTGTCCGGAAGCATCATCTCCGGCATCACGAGAGTCTCTCCATAGACAGAATTGAACTTGTGCACTATTTCGCGGGTCTGCTCGATCATCGGAGCCTGATCCACACCGACAGGAACGGTAGTGGCACGGAAGGCGGTGATGTCGGAAGCCTGGCTGATAGGATATGTAAAGAAGCCTACCGGGATACCTTTCCGGTTCTGGTTGTCATCCTCATCGTTATCAGAGAATCCCCTGAGGACGATTTCCTGCTTTACGGTCGGGTTACGCTGGAGCCTCTGCACAGAAACAAGGTTCATGTAATAGAACGCAAGTTCGCAAAGTTCAGGTACCTGTGACTGTATGAATATCGTCACCTTCTCCGGATCCAACCCGGCTGAAAGGTAGTCAAGTGCCACTTCTATGATGTTCTGACGTACCTTTTCAGGATTGTCTGCGTTGTCTGTAAGGGCCTGTGCATCGGCAATCATGATGAAAATCTTCTCATACTCTCCCGAATTCTGAAGTTCGACCCTTCTTCTCAATGAACCCACATAATGTCCGAGGTGCAGCTTGCCGGTCGGACGGTCTCCTGTCAAAATGATCTTTCCCATATATCTTAACTTAAATTATTTTACAAATACTGTCTCAAACACATCCGCATCGCCGATCACCTCGACCTTTACGGCATCTTCCTTCATCTCGAATTCGAAGTATGAACCGTCAATGCAGAACTCAGCCGTATATCTTCCTGAAGCATCGGACAGTCTGACTATGACCTCTCGTCCTTCAGGATTATCAAGGATGAGGTGGCATCGGGAGACTTCATGCGGAGCCACATATGTCTGTATCCCGTCACCAGAGATGTATGTATATTCCACCTTTCCCTTATACGCCTGACCGAATGCATCCGCCAGTTCCTTCATCATCCTCTCATAATAAGGATGAAGCTTCCGAGTGCCTGAAGGGTGTGCGAGATATGCCTCCTTATCCTTGTCGCTCATAAGATTTGAAGCATATGTTGTCCAGAAACCCGGAACATCTCCGGCCTTATAGAAATCGATGCATTCCAGAACACGTCTGCACCTGGCTCCCAGCTTTCCGAATTCCTCAAGCGACGGCTTCAGATCCGCATACAGATTCCTGTCGGATGCTGAAGCAATTGCCGAAGGAACATTCTCAATGGAGACAAATTCCTTCATCAAGGCATCATAAGCCTCCTTGCTGTAATCTTCCAGACCGATGAATTCAAGTCCTTCCGACTCCTCAAGACCGAACGCCCCGGCATATGCTTCAGAATGAAGCACATAAGTCATATACGCCTGCGAAGCATCAGGAACAAGTTCTGCAGCAGCCCATTCCAGACTTGTCATAGGATCATAGGCCTCCGCATTCCATGTCCTGTCAGCCACACCATACATACCTGACCTGACTGATTCACCTCCTTCTGCCGGAACATAATAACCGTCCAATGATGTCAGAAGAGGCTTAAGCCCCTTCTTCTTCGAAATGAAATCCGCATCAAGCCTTTCGACAAGGTCAGCCTTCCTGTCCTCAAGGTCTTCCACATACGGAACATCATCAAGAAAGATTCCGAAGGAGCGCACTCCGAGATAATGCATCATCTCGAACTTACCCAGAAGAAGTCCATAGTCGGCCTCGCTCCATGTAAAGTCCTTGTCAGGACGGATGCACCAAGTGAAGTCCATACCGTTCCTTCCGCATGCATCTATAAGTTCCTTGATATCCTCTCCCCTGCCCTGAGGGTAAGGCATTATCCAGTCCGGGCTGCCGACATAAGGATCGGTCACAGGGGCATATACATACTCGTTCATCTTGAGACGCGCAGCCAGTTCTATCAATGAAAGCCTGAATTCCTGGGACCATGCGCCACCATAGTAACAGTCCGCGAAACCTCTTTGCTGAGCATCTGGCCAATCGGCTATCCTGCAGCACGGAATACGCATATCCTCCGATTCAGAAACGATAAGACGCAAGGTCTGAAGAGCATGAAGGGCTCCTTTCTCGTCATATCCTGTCACAACAATCCCCTTGGGACTGATATCCAGCACATATGCCCCGGATACCTCCCTCAATCCTGTCTGTCCGGCTGCAGATACACCGAAATCGACAGACACGCTTATTCCCTTCGGCCTGACAGTCAGAAAATCCGTCGCATGAGCAGAGAGTCCTTTCGGATCAGATAACATCACACCTTTGGAAAGATTCAGGGTCTTCCTGCCGTCAGTCTGCACTTCATGGGGCACAGGTCGGAACGACTGTGCAGAAACGAGAACACTTACGGACCATAAAATCATGGATATTATCAGGAATCTTCTCATATATGGCATATTATGCGTACATTATACAAAGATAAGCAAAATTTGAATATATTTGTCTGTGATTTACTAAAACCTATAAAACATGAAAAAGTTGATTTTAACACTTGTAATGCTTGCAATGCCGTTGGCTGCAGCATTTGCACAGGAGGTGACCGGAAAATGGAAACTCGACGACGGTTCGGCAATCGTTGAAGTATACAAGGCCGGGGATGCATACAACGGCAGGATCGTATGGCTTGCAGAACCGGATGGTCCTGACGGAAAGCCGGCGGTCGACCAGAACAATCCGGACAAGGCCCTCAGGAGCCGCCAGCTCATAGGTCTCAACATGCTCAGCGGTCTCAAGAAGGACGGTGGAGAGTATAAGGGAGGCAGCATCTACGATCCAGGTAACGGAAAGACATACAACTGCTCGATGAAGGTAGAAGGAGATGTGCTCCACGTACGTGGCTCACTCGACAAGAGAGGTCTCCTCGGCAGGACAATGGACTGGTTCCGCGTAAAGGAATAATTACAGGTCCTGAATAAAAACAGACACCGTCAGTGGCTCGCTTCGCAGAAACATAGGGATATGCTTCGCTCCGCCACTGACGGTGTCTGTTTTGCTTATATGAATCAGTACTGGTCTTTCTGAAGGACTATGCGGTAAAGGTTGCAGCCGAAGAGATTTCCCAGCACGAGACAGACATAAAGCCCGATGACTGCCCAGAAATGTGCCTTGATGAACGCAAACGGAACGCACAGGAAATAGAATGCATCAGCTACACAGTGAGGAAATCCGCATACTATGAAGAGAGGCACTCCGAACAGAAGCGGAAGATACTGTCCCTGACGGGCAAACTGCACTGCTGTAGTCATTATGAATCCGCAGCCTATCGCCAGAATGCCGCATTTTAGCGCGCCCGTTCCCAAGCGAAGTTCAAGAACTTTCTGTGCGGCCGCCTGGATATCCAGAGGCGACATCCTGGAAATGAGTGCCATACAGAGACAGCCAACTATATTTCCTAACAGAATCAGGAAAAGGTCCCCGACTTCGTTCTTCTTTATGAATCCGGCAGTTCCGGTGTAAAGCTTCAGCTTATAACCGACAACAGTAAGAAGTCCGAAAGAGAAGAGTACAGCTCCGACAAGAGATCCGTAGGAAGACTGTAATCCCGAAGCAAGAAATCCGAAACCGGCGGTTCCGATGGCTATGCCTGCAAAAACGGCTGAACGAAACAGTTTGATCATAGATGTCTGGAATTAAAGAAACAAATATAATCCTTTCATTCGACATCCACAACAGTCAGCACCTTGTCTGCAACTGTAAAACGTACATTATATCCAGCAAATGACAATCCGTAAACACGTTGGGGATCGTCGTGATAGGAAGGACGAGGATCAAGCGAAAGGACCTCGACAAGAGCCGGCAGGACAGACTTGTCATCTATCCTGTCTGCAAGTTCAGGAGCAAGGACCACCCTCAGGGAGCGTTCCGGAAGACCGTCCACATAGCCGCACACGGCATGGGGACGGGAATCGGCATACCTTACATACGGCTTGATGTCATATATAGGCGTTCCGTCCATGAGGTCCGCACCCTTTACATAAATGACAGGCCCCTCCTTATCCTCCATATCAATACGTTCCATTTCCACGCAGGAAAGCCCAAGAGGGTTAGGCCTGAACGGCGACCTTGTAGCAAAGACGCCCATATACTCGTTTCCACCTAGCCTCGGAGGCCGTACAGTCGGCTGCCAATCCTTGGCGGAAGTTCTTCTGTTGGCAGAGAATTCCCATATGAGCCATATGTGCGAGAAGCCCTCAAGACCTCTCAATGCATCCGCATTACGGAACTCGGGCCGGAACACAATACGGGCCCGCAGATTCTCTGCAAGCCCGCTCTGACGCGGAATTCCGAACTTTTCCGTAAATTCCGTCCTTATATATGCAATAGGAACTATCTCCACCGTTACTTGTTCTTTGGAAGCGTAAAGTTAAGAAGGACGCATCCAAGAAGCGCTGAAACTACAGAACCCACAAGAACTCCAAGCTTTGCCTGGTCAAGAAGCGCTGCACCTTCAGCACCGAGACCTGCATATGAAAGGTCTGCGATGAACATTGACACTGTAAATCCGATACCGCAGATGACACATACGCTGGCGAATGCCTTCCATGTCGTATTTGCAGGAAGCTTCACTAAACCAAGACGTACAGCCACCCAAGAGAATGAGAATACACCGACGAACTTACCAAGTACAAGACCAAGCATCACAGCAAGACCTACTCCACTGAAGATTCCACCTACACTCATACCAGCGAGACAGATACCTGCATTCGCAAATGCGAAGAGAGGAATCACGATGTAGTTGATAAGGAAGTGGAGGTTGTCCTCAAGATCCTGAAGAGGGCTGATCATCTTATCGGCTGCAGACTCTATGCTCTTGAGAGTATGAATCTCCTCATTGGTAAGGACTATGGTGTTATGACGGTCGTCGACATCGATCACAGGGAACTTGTTCACATGTTCACGGATACGCTCAAGATAATGGCCTGTGCCTTTCTTGAGGGTAGCAGGTATACAGAATGCAACGATTACTCCGGCAATTGTGGAATGGATTCCGGAATTAAGCATCGTATACCATAATATGAGTCCGATTGTGACATAGCATGCCTTAGAACGGCATTTGAAGATGTTTGCAAGAACCATCACTGCCACACACGCTGCAGACAGCAAGAGGAACGTCATATCTATATGTGAAGTATAGAAAAGCGCTATGACGATGATTCCACCGAGGTCATCTGCCACTGCCAGAGCAGCAAGGAAGACCTTGAGTCCGAGCGGAACCCTTGTCTTGAAGCTTGCAAGCACTCCAAGCGAGAATGCGATATCAGTTGCCATAGGAATGGCAAGACCGCGCTGCATTGCAGGATCTCCTGGGCAGAAGAGGTAGAACACAAGCACAGGAACTATCATACCGCCGCATGCTCCGATGATCGGTAGAAGAGCCTTTTCACGGCTTGAAAGTTCACCTACCTTGATCTCACGCTTGATTTCAAGACCTACTGAAAGGAAGAAGATCGCCATGAGGAAGTCGTTGATCACGGCTCCGAGGGACATTGCATGTCCGTTATGGCTGAAGAAATTGAAGTTACCGATCGAGAAACTTACCGGATTCTGCCAAAGGCTGAAATACCAGTCCTTGACCACAGGAATGTTCGCGCAGACAAGAGCTGCTACCGTAAAGAAAATAAGCACAGCGCTTGATGACACATGAGCCTTGAGCTTACTTAAGAAACTATAATTTACTGACTGCGTCTGTGGCATGATGATAAATTATAACAGGGTTAGACTTATGTTTTTTCAAAACGGGCGCAAATGTAGTCAAATTTTCAATACGTTGTCCTGAAAGTTTACAAAAATGGCCGGTTCCGTCAGAATTCATCCGGAACCGGCCAGTAAATATTACATCAGCCCTTATTCAGCAGAAGCCGCAAGCGGAGCTGGTACATTGTAGACTCTCGCGGCAAGTTCCTTGTCAAGCATGTACATTCCGTACTTGTCATTCTCTACAGCCTCGACAGTGAATATCATATCCCTTGCAGACTCCTCTTCCTCCACCTGTTCGTCTATGAACCAGTTCAGACGGTTGATGGAAGCGAAATCACGGTCTTCCGCTGCAATTGCAGCGAGGTTGTTTATCAGTGCGGTGACCTTCTTCTCATGCTCCAATGTCTGTCTGTACATATCAAGTATCGTATCCCATGTCGAAGGTACAGCCTCTATAGGAAGAAGCTCTACCTTCGCATCACGTGAATTCAGATAGTTCATGAAGATGCGTGCATGTGCCTGCTCCTCCTGGAACTGCACATAAAACCAGTTGGCTACCCCTTTATATCCTTTTGCCTCAGCATCAAGAGACATTGCGAGATAGAGATATGCAGACCAGAGCTCTGCATTGACCTGTGCATTGATTGCATTGTGTAATCTTGTACTTAACATGGCATTATAGTTTTAGTCATTAATTTCATCACACTGCAAATATATGCATTTAAAACCTATATTCCAAATTTATTTTGAATTTTTCTAAATTAAAATTCAATGGTCACCCCTATCGCCGGCACTATGGTTCCGCTATACAGTTCAAGTGTCTCCAAAGCGTATCTCTGTCCGGCGGGCAGATCTTCCGGATTGACGATATCGCCGGTACTAAGATAAGCGTCAGGTTGTCGGATCTTGCTGAAAGTGACATTCTGAAGGTCAAGATAAAGACCAAGAGTCCACTTCCTGAAGTAGAAGTACTTGTCCACACGAAGATCAACCTGCCAATATGGATCGAGACGGCTTCCGTTATAGCGTGCGTAGTCATATACCGGACGGCCCCCGGCATCCCAGACTGTCTTCAATGAGGAGGCATCTTCATCATACGGAGTATAAGGGGCTCCCCCGATGGCACTGATCTTCGCTCCGATGCTCCAGTAGTCAGGAAGGTCATAAACGGCGCTGAGGTTTATTATGAAGCGGTTGTCCCATGCAGAGGGGATGAGTTCTGACTCTTTAGAGGCGGCGTAAAGGCTTCTGTAAAGGGTAGCTGAACCGACAAGGCTGACTTTCTCAGGGATAAGCCACCTTACAAGAAGTTCCGCTCCATATGCACGGCCTACAGCCGAAGAAACCAGAATTTCCTCGCCTATACTCCCGTAATCGGCGCCTATGCATGTCAAGGGGACATTTGTGGCAGATGAGAGCGGTATATCGTAGAAATATTTATAGAATGCCTCCAGACCGATGAAGATACGGTCGCGCAGTTTCCAGTCCGCTCCTATTGCAGCTGACACGACTCTCATATAATCAAGCCCCTTGTTTGCAGGAAGTCCGTCCGTATCCCTGAAACTCAAGGCCGTGACTGGAGGAAGCTGATGATAAAGGCCTGCGCTTGCGTTGAATGACCAGTTCTCCCATGGCATATAAGAAACAGATGCACGAGGTGAAAGCTGGTTCCAGAACCTGCTGGTCTTGTCGGAAAAGGAACTTCCGTCAAACCTGATTCCGGCCGATGCATTGATCTTTCCTCCAGGGGACTTGTAGTCGGCGGAAGCGAACATTCCCCATCCCCATAGACCTAAATCCGTAGAATAATCCATTGCCTGACCGCTGACCTGACGCCTGAATACATCCGAATCATAATGGCGATAATGTAAATCAGCACCTTCACGTACAGTCCATGCACCGTAATATGACCTGTTCTCAAACCTTGACTGCACCTTTCCCTCCAGTCCGTTGCTTTTAAGGATCATGTTCGAGGAAGACGAGTCATCATTATCCAGATATTTCAGGCTGCGGTTGTTAAGATAATTGTAACTGACAGTATAAGTCTGCACATGTCTTTCGGCAAAATGCCGGTATGAGGCACCGACTGTAAAGGTCTCCTGCTTCAAGGTCGGAAGGTAGCTCAACAGATATTCGTCGGCCTTGTCATCCGGGCTGTCGCTGAGCTTCATGTCGTCAAATCCGGCAATACCGATGAATGTGATCTCATTCCGCCGGTCTATCTTCGTCTTGAACTTGACCTGGCCGTCTATGTAGTCTGGAAGCATAGGGAGTCCGAGGAGCTTGAAAAGAAGCTGAAGATATGACTGACGTACAGATGCGACATATGTTGTCCTCGCACCTATATGTCCGCTTGCGCTGACACCGACTTCCGAAGCTCCCACAGTTGCCTTGAAGGCCTGCTTGTCCGGATTTCCGTCCTTCAGGGTAATGTCCATCACCGAACTCAATGCCCCGCCCCTGTTTGCCGGGAATGAACCCGTATAGAAACTTATCTCCCTTATAAGGTCTGAATTCAATATGCTGACCGGACCTCCGGACGCACCTTGGGTCGCGAAATGATTTATGTTCGGAATCTCGATACCATCAATGAAGAAAGCATTTTCCGAAGGCCCTCCTCCCCTGACGATCAGGTCGTTGCGATACCCGATCGGAGAATATGATACTCCCGGATATGAGCGGACGATACGTGCAACATCCTTGTTTGCGCCAGGCATCTTATCTATGTCTCCTACACTTATTATCCTGACACTGACCGGGCTCTCGACACTGCGGAGAAAGGGAGACGGACGGACGGTGGATGCCGCCAGTTCCGCAGGGTCTTCATCCATCTCTATCTCGATAAAGGGAGTATATGGGGTGATCTTATATTCCGGAGTGACTACTGTCCTGTAACCTAGCTGTATTGCTGAGAACTGCACGATTCCTGGCTTGACATCAGTCAAGGTGAAAACTCCTGTGGAATCCGCAGAAACACCTGAACCATCAACACCGACAATAACGACCGCAGCATAAGGAATACCTTCTCTGCTGATCCTGTCTATAACGCGCCCTGTAACCGTATATCCGTCAGGCCGGGCGGAAGCATCCGTGGCAAACGACATCGCCACTGACGCCATGAAAGCAACAAGAAATTTCATAACACATACTGACTAACCAACCTGCCAGATAGCATTAATCATGCTAACAGCACAAGACCTGGAACGAAATATTCACAGAAAAAACATCTTTTTTTCGAAACTAATTAGTACCTTCGGGACATAAAACCAAACCTAAACACGTCATGTCTTTGACTAAAGGTAAATTCAAGAAAGCCATGCGTCCCATAGATGTATGGGGGCTTGCTTTGGGTGCCATAATCGGCTGGGGATGCTTCGTGCTTCCCGGAAACGCATTCCTACCAAAAGCCGGTCCGCTAGGAACAGTGGCAGGAATGCTTATAGGAGCATTCCTGATAATTGTAATCGCATTGAGCTACGGCTACCTGATCCACAGGTTTCCGGTAAGCGGAGGAGAATTCATCTATACAAAGGAAGCCATCGGAAAACGCAACGCATTCGTATGCGGCTGGGGTATGATACTGGCGTATTGGAGTCTTATACCGTTGAACGCCACAGCGCTGGCAATGATAAGCAGATATCTTTTCCCGGGAATTATCCAGCAGGGACTCATGTATGAAATCGCCGGTTGGGATGTATATGCAGGAGAAGTGGTCCTTGCTTCGGCAGCCATCATAATCATGGCAGTCATCAACATACGCGGAATAAAGGAAGCCGCATGGCTGCAGACTGCAATCGCAATGACGCTGGTCGGATGCATCTGCATCATCACTTTCATCGTGATGGGGTCGGCTGATTGGTCAAACATGGCTCCCGGATTCCCTGAAAGGAGAAAATGGTGGATGGGGGTGTTCAGCATAGTAGCGATGGCACCTTGGGCATTCATCGGCTTTGACTGCATTCCACAAAGTGCGGAAGAATACAACTTCAGCCACAAGAAATCCACAGGCATAATGATTTCTGCAATACTGGTTGCAGCCATTCTGTACATTGCCATATGCATCGTGACAGCGACCGGACTCAAGCCATGGCAGGAACTTCTTGCAGACAGGAACAACTGGCCGACGGGGCATGTGGTGCGCAACACCATCGGCCTTGCAGGACTTGCGATACTGGGAATCGCCATGTTCTGTGCAGTCGTTTCAGGAATGAACGCCTTCTATATCTCGACATCACGCCTCATGTACGCCATGGCGAAGGAAGGAAGCCTTCCTGAGTGGTTCGGCCATATCTCTCCCAAATACGGAACGCCGAAGAACGCCATTATATTCACGATGGGCGCCAGTCTTTTCGCCCCGTGGTTCGGCAGGGAGATACTGTTGTGGATAGTGGACATGACAAGTGTCGGAGCAGCTATTGTCTTTGCATACACGACAGCATCAGCCGCTATAATTGCAAGACGTCACAATGACAGGAAACAGATGTGGATCGGTATTGTAGGATGCATCTTCTCAGTCTTTTTCCTTTCCCTTCTCATAATCCCCGGAATGCCGGGATACCTGTCGTTCCAGAGCCGTATCGTACTGGCTGCCTGGATAATGGTCGGCTTATTGTTTTATATAAAGATCAGAAAGAACTATGTCAACAAACAAAACTGATTATCTGCTTGATATAAATAAGGTCCTTGGACCGAAGCTGGTAAAGAAACTGCCACGATTCGCTATAAACTTCCTCAAGAAGCGCATCCATCAGGAAGACATCAACCGATGCATCATGAGTGCCGAACACTATCATGGAGTAGGCTTCTTTGACGAGGCTCTGGAGTTCGTAGGCATAAGCTTCAAGATCCGCGGTGAAGAAAATCTCGACCCTGCAAAAAGATATCTGTTCGTCTGCAACCATCCGCTCGGAGGTCCTGAGGCATTGATCATAGGCTCCGTGTTCAGAAGGCTGTACGGTGACGGATTCAAGGTACCTGTAAACCACATACTTGCCAATCTGAAGCCTCTGAATGAATTCTTTGTGCCTGTAAAGGTATACAGTTCCCGTCAGAGCCGCGAACTTGGAGGACAGATTGCAGACATGTTCAATTCCGACAAGCAGGTTCTGGTCTTCCCTGCCGGACTCTGTGCAAGAAAGATCAAGGGCAAAGTCACTGAAATGCCGTGGAAGAAGATGTTCGTGACCCAGGCAAAGAGATACGAAAGGGATGTCGTGCCTATGCATATTTCAGGGTCCAACTCCAAGAGATTCTTCTTCTTCACGAAATTGAGCATGTTCCTCAAACTGAAGTTCAACATCGGCATGCTTTTCCTCGTGGATGAACTTTTCAACAAGAAGGGCGAAGAATTCGTCATAACTATAGGCAAGCCTGTTCCACACACAACATTCGACAAGTCGAAGAGCGACAAGGAATGGGCGGCTGAAATCCAGGAACAGGTAAAGAAACTCTCTGAGGGCAACGGATGCCGTCCTAATATGTAATGCTGATGTTACCTCCTGTAATAGAACCCGTAGATGTCGCCCTCCTCAAGAAGGAGCTGAACGAGGAAACATTCCTTCGCACAACCAACAGAGGAAACAACGAACTGTATGTTGTAAACAGCAGAAATGCTCCGAATGTCCTCCGGGAAATCGGACGCCTCCGCGAAGTCTCGTTCCGTGCAGTCGGCGGAGGCAGCGGAAAGGACTGCGACCTGGACCATTTCGATCTGGACGACAAGGCATGCTTCCAGCTTATCGTATGGAATCCTGAAGCTGACGAAATAATCGGCGGATACAGATTCACGAGATGGAAGATGGCCTCGTTCCATGAGAACGGGCAGCCGTTTGTAAACACAGAGCACCTGTTCGATTTCTCCAAGGATTTCATTGACGGTTACTTCCCGTACTGCATAGAGATGGCAAGAGCTTTCGTACAGCCTAAATACCAGTCCGCACAGGCAGGCCGCAAAGCCTTGTTCGCATTGGACAATCTCTGGGACGGCATAGGAGGACTGATCGCCACCGACCCTACCGTGAAGTATCTTGCAGGAAAGGTGACAATCTACAGTTCAAGTCCGGAACTCAGCAGAAAGGCCATGATATATTATCTGGACATGTGCTTCGGTGACCGCAAAGGACTGATAACCTCCAAGAATCCGGAGACATGCACTCCGGAACAGGAGGAAATGTTCAGGGAGCTCTTCACCGGTGCCAACTATAAGGAGAATTATCAGATACTGAACAGCTATGTAAAGTCGCTTGGAGACACGATTCCTCCGCTTATACACTCATACATAGGACTTTCAGAAACGATGAAGACCTTCGGTACGACTTTCGACCCGGATTTCGGAGACTGCTATGACACCGCGATGATGATAACTATCGCAGACATCTATAAGGACAAGGCCGAAAGATACATAGACACCTATCAATCATGCAGGGAGAGAATCACTGTCGGGTAAGCCGTGCCAGATAGTCATAATGCTCTCCTTCGGCAACCAGCTCAGCTCTGAAGCCGTTTTCTTCAGCATAATATGCAAGAGTGTTGAAATCGAGATACAGCCAGTCAAACGGCTCTCCGACGACACTCTTGTATTGCATCTGGTAGTCAAGCTGCCCGTAATAATCATCAGCAAGGTCAATCATCAGACTTCCGTCCTCCTCTTCGAAGAGATAGCGCAGGTCGCTTGAATCGATAAGGATACATCCTTCAGGAGCTAGAATCGCCTTCAGACGGTCAAAGAATCTGTCGATATTGTCAAGATTGCCGATGATGCCTGTTCCGTTCATAAGCATGAGCACGGTATCGAACCTCTCGTCAAACGACGGGTCATAGAAATTTACCTGACGCGCCGGCAATCCCCTTTCCAGCATAACCTGTACTGACAGCGGCGAAATATCTATGGCAGTCGCAGTCTTGCCCATCTTCAGAAGTGCAAGGCTATGGCAGCCGCTTCCTGCACCGACGTCAAGAATGCGTCCTTGAGCCACTTCCAACGCAATCTGCTCAAGCCTTGGCATATCCTCAAAAGTTCTGAAAAGGTCAGCCACAGGTATCTCATCATCATCAAACATGGATGAACGGACAATAAGCGTATCCGCCTTGCCTTTCTTATGATAGTCATAAATGGCAGCACCCATAGGGTCACCTGCCGCCGGAAGTACCGAACTTGCCATACCTTATCTTTATGAGACTTACTTGACTTCCACAACTATTCTCCTGTATGAGGTCAGGACAGGAGTACCGTTGTCATGTACCTCACATATGACATGTATCGTATCTCCTGAAGCATCTTCTGGTATCACAGCCTCCGCCACAGAAGAATCCGGATCATTTACTGCGATCTCGTCCCCATATGTACCGGCTTCCGGCATTGTCCACCATCTGAAGACCATTCCGTCTCCATCCGGATCATACGACGACGAAGCATCAAGGATCAATGTCTGTCCTGCATCTGCACTCATGCGAACGACATCAAGTCCGAAGCAATCTCCAACAGCTACAACAGGATTCCTGTTCCCCTCGCCATATGCTGCCCAATCCATTCTTGCAGCAAAGTTATTGAATACAGCAGGATAGAAGTAGGCCTCATATTTCTGCGAAACAGCCTTCACCTCACCGTCATGGTTCGTATAGCAACAGGTTGCCTTGTCCATTCCCTGCCCCCACTGGAAATATCCTCCCCAGCTGGTCATTTCAGGAACGGAAGGGTCGTTCAGACCGTTAGGGAGAACATGAAGAAATGACGGTGTATCTCCTTCCACACCCCACTTGTAGTTCGGGTATATGCTTCCGAGATTGCCATGTCCCTGGATATTTTCCACATATTCCTCCCAGTTGGACGAGCCTATCTCATTCTGCGACAGCCATGCGCTCTCGTCCCAGATGAACATAAGATCTTCAGCAAGATCGCGTCTCATCTGATAATGTGAACTGAACGGATAGTTGCTGTGTCTGTCTGCCCATGGCACATCCTGGTCAGTGATGGTATATACCCTGAACTTCCTGAGGAAATCCTTGACTTCTGCTTCAGAGCGTTCCTGCTGCACCTGCCATACAGCCTGTGCGAAAGTGTTCGCTCCGCCCCATGCCAGTATCCATATAGGCCTGTCGTCTTCCTCGTCAGCGAGCCTGATAATATGGTCGCTGCCCTCTGAACGGTTGGCCTCACCTATCATATGACGCCCGAGTTCAAGGCTTCCGAGCATTGCACGGCTTCTCATATAATCAGCGCTAGGCCAGTATCCGATCTCCTGGACTCCCTTTTCCTCTTCCAGGTCCATGAATGAAGTCTGTCCGCTTCTCTTCATAAGGTTGGGAAGGTCCTTTTCATATGCGTTTATGGTAGTGCTGAGACTGTCCTTCCAGCCTATAGGATAGGGACGTCCGCTGCTGTTCCAGCCGCCTGATGTGATAAGGCCCTCCACTTCAAAGAGATCCGCATGAGCCATCAGACGTATCATCGACTCCATGTCATCAGGTTCAATATCTCCAGGAGCAATGTCGGTCAGTACGACAATTCTAGGTTTAGGACCAGAAGACGAGTCCTGTACGCTTACCTTTACTGTACATGATACCGCCAGCAGACATGCCAGCACAAGCGGCAAAAATCGGATTTCTTTCATAAGACACATATTTTTTGTAAATTTACAATCTAATTTCAGACTAAACAACCTGTATTTATGAAAACTTTCAACATCCTTATCGCCGGCATCTGTCTTGCCGCAGTGATTTCATGCAATCAGTCATCGCAGACGGCAGAATCTTCATCCGAGTACGAAAACGCCGTGATCGAAAACATCATGACACGCCGCAGCATCCGCCAGTACAAGGACGGTCCTGTGGCTCGTGAAACGATGCAGACCATACTCGAATGCGGAATCAACGCCCCTAACGGAATGAACCAGCAGTCCTGGGAGGTACGCGTAGTGGACAATCCTGCCGTAATGAAGGAGATAGTTGACCTCATGTGCGCATCCCATCCTGAAACAGATCCAGGAATGATCAAGGGCTGCTTCAGAAACGCTCCGACAATGATATTTATCGCAAATGACCCGGGATACGACTGCTCACAGATAGACTGCGGACTCCTGTCAGAAAACATAATGCTTTCAGGCTGGTCGCTGGGCGTAGGTTCAGTATGTCTGGGAAGCCCTGTCAGATTTCTCAAGGACTCCCCTGAAGCTATAGCGAAACTAGGCTTCAGCGAAGGATACACACCGGTCATATGCATCGGTATGGGATATCCGGCTGAAAGCCCTGAGGCCAAGCCTCGCGATTTCGGAAAGGTAAGATTCGTTGATTAGGCCAGAAGCCTGGCAACGGCTGCCATATCAACCTTCTCCCGGGTATAGGCCTGGGGGAAGGAAAGACCCTCGCCGAGAATCTCGAAGTTCTGGGCAGAGGCCAGGTCGTTCAGGAGCTTCACGCTTGCTCCCGACCATGTATATGAACCGAAGGCAAAGAAACGTCTGTTCCTTATGAGGCGTGACTGCAGAGCCTTCATGAAGGTCTCGACAGGAGGATATATGCCGTTGTTATATGTCGGAGATCCTACTGCGATAGTAGCATACTTGAACACATCACGCAATGCACCGGAAACGCCCAGATCTTCTGCATTGTTACCTGCAAGGTCATGGATCGCATAAGGCACGCCAAGCGCTTCAAGCTCCATAGCAAGAGCATCGGCTGCGGCTGCGGTGTTGCCGTACATGGAACCATAGACAATGCATACTCCCCTTTCTGTCTCGTAGCGGCTCATCTTGTCATACAATGAGACAACTTCTGAAATATGTCTTTCCCACACAGGTCCGTGCGTGCTGCATATCCTCTTTATGTCCAGACCGCCAAGCTTCTTGAGCGCTGTCTGCACAGGAGTGCCGTACTTTCCTACGATATTGGAATAGTAACGCATCATCTCGTCGCGGAACTGTACAAAGGTATCCTCTCCGTCCATGACATCCTCATCTATTGAACCGAAGGTACCGAAAGCATCACCGGAAAAAAGTGTTCCCTCTTCGTCTAGCCATGTGACCATCGTCTCCGGCCAGTGCACCATAGGAATCATATGGAAACGCAGAGAGCATGAACCGAGACTCAGCGACTCTCCTTCTCCGATAACCTTCACCTTTTCCGCAGGAACTCCATGATATCCGGCAAGCATCGGCACTGTCTTCGCATTCGCGACCACAGTCATGGACGGATATCTTTCAAGCATGAGGCTTACAAGGGAGGAGTGGTCCGGCTCCATGTGGTTGACAACAAGATAATCCACAGGACGGTCCCCGATGGCCTCCTCAATATTTGCAACAAACTCATCTTCAAAACCGCATTCCACGGTATCGATCAACGCAACCTTCTCGTCGGCAACCACATATGAATTATAGCTGACTCCTACAGGCAGAGGCCAAAGGCCTTCAAAAAGCACCTTGTCATCATCGTTGACACCTACATAATATATTCTTTCACTTATCTTTTTCATAACAAATCGTTTTGGAACTGCAAAAATAATGAATTCTACACAAGAAATGCCAGAAAACCTATGCCGGTCAGCACTGCAAATGTAAACGATGTCCATTCCGGTCTCTTCAGAAAGAATACCGGCAAGGATGCTGCAAACAGGAAATGCCAAGGATCGAACATCCTCAGGCAGGCATAGACAATCATAAGAGCCCATCCCGCGATATTCATCATCAGCCTGAACTTCACCCTGTCATCGTCAGCCAGGGAAGCGACGCAAAGGCTTCCCATCGACAATGCAGGGAAGATCAAAGGCCATGAACCGAATGAATGCGAGCAAAGGAAATATGAACCATATACCGCGACCAGACCGAACAGCACAAACACATATAGAATGCCTTTACCGCGGCTGACAAATGAAGTATGCCTTACTGCTCTGATGATCATATATCCGAACACCATGAGGATCAGTGACTCCATAAGCAGCAGTGCCCCGAAGCTGAAGTACAGCAATGCCAGTCCTGACGCCATGGTCAATGCCAGGAAAACAATGGAATATCTCTTATCAGGTTCTGTCTTACTGAAGTATGAATATAAATGCAGGAATACGACAGTCAGTACAAGAAGTACAGCGACCTTCCAGTCCACCCGATAATCGGCAGCGGCCAGAGCAATGCCAAGCAAGGCTCCGGAAAGAGAAATAGGCAAGGTCCGGAATGAAAGACCAAAAGACACGTCATTTATCCTATACCGTTTCATATAAATACTGTTTATATAACCTACAGCAAATATAGTAATAAATAATGACTATCTTTCTTTTACGGAACACCTCGCCCCTTCCTTACGAAGAACACACTGAAATGATATCATAGGTCATCCACGACATTGCCCTGTTCTTGTTTTGTCAGTAAAGGCATCACTATTCTCCGAAAATGTCCCAACCGTACGTACAAGTGGCCAAAAACAAACAATCGGAACAATTCTGACACGGATTTTGCAGCATAAGCAGAGTCATATGAAACAATCAAACAACACCATGGACAAGAACAACCTTATAAAAGAACTTCAGAAACTCCTGCCAGAAAGCGTCTCCTATGGAAATTTCTGGATTTACAGACATCTGGGGAACAATATAAACAGCCAGGTGAACAAACCCGGCAAACTGAATGCACTTGCAATCATATTATGCTCAAAAGGAGTAATGGAGGTGACATGTAATTTCCGCAGATTCGTCATGTCGGAAAACACAGTGTTCATTTCCCAGCCCCACAATACCTTGAGCCTGTCCGTTACCGACAACTTCGAGGGCTATATCATGGTGACCACGGAAACGGGACTGTCGGAATACACAATAGACCCCAAGCATATTCCGGAAATTCTGGACAAGGCATATGATACTCCGATGATACGGATCGAGAAGGAAGAGTGTGACCGGATATGCAAGTCCATGGAGATGCTCTCCGAATACATAAAGGCAAAATCTGACAGTCCGTTCAAATCATCGATCATCAGATCAGCTATCAGCATATTCGCATACCTTATAGCAGATACCCTATATTCACATATGCCTTCCATCGAATATGAACTAAAGGGCATAAAGAGGGAAAAAGAACATTTCAACAGGTTCATGAAGCTCCTGAGCGAAAACTACCTGAAGAGAAGAGAGGTGGGATGGTATGCTGACAGGATGAACCTGACCCCGAGATATCTCACGACAACAATCCGGAAAGTAAGCGGACACACCGTATCCGACTGGATCGGCATGTTCATAATAAAAGACGCAAAATACCTGCTGAAACATTCAGACATGACTGTTCAGCAGGTAGCATATGAATTGAATTTTCCTAATCAGTCCTTCTTCGGCAAATTTTTCAAGAAACACACAGGAATGAGTCCCGGAAAATACAGGTCCTCACAAGAGGAATAACTATTCCTACCAGTTCCTGAAAGCATCCATTATCACGGTCGGACGGCCGTCTTCGGTAAAGGCCCCAAGCTTATATTGGGACGGCTTGCACTCAGGCTCCCAATAGAATACACCCTTGCAACGGCCGTCTGTTTCATTAATGGATTCGCGGATCACCCTGGCAAGCTGTCTGCGTCCTCTCTCCAGTCTTTCCGGATCATTCTCATCCACATAAAAGCCTGTCTCGACTATCATGACGTCACATCCGAACTTCTTGCTCACATGACGTATATTCTCAATGCAGTCAGTTATGGTCTGGTCCTCATCTGTCCTGAATCCTCCGTCAAGAGCCCAGTATGGATAAAGTGACATTCCTATCATATCCCATCTGGCTCCGTTTTCCTTAAGAATGCCAAGATTCCAGTCGTAAAGATCCTTGTCGAATCCGTTGTCAAGGTGGACCATCACTATTGCATCAGGGAATACACTCTTGCAGGCATCGTATCCCGCAGCAAAGAAACCGGCATATTGTTCGGGATTTCTCACTGCATGGCCCATTGATTCTGTTATGATAGTGTTACCGTCATCATCATACACAGGCCATCCAAGTTCATTTGACTCCACAGACCACAGGAAGCCGTTCCTGGTCTCGTTACCGACCTGTATCCACCTGGGCTCGATATCATTATCCTTAAGCATCTGGAGGACATCCACAGTATGGGCCTTAAGATCTTCCTTCATCTGCTCATAGCTGTGTCCGCTCCACGATGCAGGTATGTTCTGCTTGGCAGGATCGGCCCACCAGTCACTGTAATGAAAGTCCAGCAGAATCTCCATGCCAAGATCTTTGGCCCTCTTGCATTTCACAAGAAGATCCTCCTTCCCACACCAGTTGCCGTGCTTCGAAGGATCAACCCAGACACGATGACGGACAGCATTGAGCCCCAGTTCCTTCATTAGAGCCGTACACTCCATCTCCTTTCCGTCTTTTGTGTAGAACTTATATCCCTTGGACTCATATTCGGTACACCATCCGATATCGGCTCCAAGCCAGAATTCAGGTCCGGTCTCCGGATCATGATTGACATCAGTCTGACTCTTGCAAGAAGACAAGGTCAGAACAAGTATCAGCAATATACTTATGTAATTCTTCATAATCAGTAAAAGCAAGTACTATGAATGGACTGCAGACTGAAGAACTTCCGTCAGAGTCGGGTGCGTATGGATGACGCAGGCAAATTCTTCGACGGTGGCCTTACGGCTTATGAGGGCGCATGCCTCCTGAACAATGTCAGATGCATGAGGTCCATAAAGATGACAGCCAAGTACTGCACCTGTCCCGGAAGATACCACTACCTTGCAGAAACCGTCTGTCTCCCCCATCGTCACAGCCTTTCCATTGGCACGGAAGAACGACTTGAGGCATTTCACAGGAATGCCGTCTGCCTTGCACTCATCTTCAGTCATACCCACACTTGCAGCTTCCGGTGAAGTAAAGACCGCTGCAGGCATGACAGACAAGTCGATATGATTTTCAACACCCATGATATGGTCAAGGGCCACCATTCCCTGGAAGGTAGCTGCATGGGCAAGCATCATCATTCCGTTGATGTCGCCCACAGCATAGATATGCGGAACATTGGTCTGCATGGTCTTTTCATCAACAGCTATACCTCGAGGGGTAAAGTCTATCCCCACATCGGAAAGATTCAGGGAACCGACATTCGCCCTTCTGCCGACAGCCATCAGCACCTTGTCTGTGGCAACTGATTCCTCCTTGCCTTTACGGCTATATGATACCGTATATTCAGAGCCATCGGATGTGATTCCTGTAACCTGCGCCTGGGTATTGATTTCTATTCCACGCTTTCCGAGACTCTGTTTCAGTCTCTTGGCGAGATCTGTATCAAATCGTGGCAGGATATCCTTGCAGTACTCAAGAACAGTGACTTCACTTCCGAAGCTGCGGAACACCGAAGCGAATTCCAATCCTATGACACCTCCTCCGATCACGCACAGCCTCTGCGGAACTTCCTCTAGATCAAGAATCTCCCTGGAGGTAAGTATTCCCGGAAGGTCTGCACCCGGAATTGGAAGAGAAGCCGACACGGAGCCTGTAGCGATGATGATATAGTCGGCGGTGTATTCTTCTGTGGAGGATCCCTCGACTTCGCTCGGGATGACAGTGACCGTGTGCGGATCCTTGAAGGATGCCTTGCCTCTGACAAGAGTGATCAGCTTATGTCCCAGCAGACCTTCCACTCCGCTTCGAAGCTGTTCAACGACAGCGTTCTTTCTCGTAATGACAGAGCTGAAGTCGAAACCGTACTCAAGTCCGGTAATACCGAATGACCCGGCCTCACGAAGTCCGTCCAGAACCTCTGCATTCCTGCAGAATGATTTTGTCGGGATGCATCCTTCGTTAAGACATGTGCCTCCCACATGTCCGGACTCTATCAGAACAACCTCGACTCCTCTTTTCGCAGCCAGCAAAGCGGTTTCATACCCTCCCGGACCTGCTCCGATTATTATAAGTCTCATCTTTTCTGTACTGTTTAGTTCATGTCCCTGTAGCGGATTACCGGCTGGCGTGCGGCTGTGGTTTCGTCAAGACGGCGCACAGGTGTAGTATGTGGTGCAGTCTTGAGGGAATCAGGATCCGACAAGGCCTCGGCTGCAATATGCCTCATAATCTCAATGAATCCGTCCAAAGTCTCCTTCGACTCCGTCTCCGTCGGCTCGATCATGATTGCCTGATGGAACAGCAGAGGGAAGTAGATTGTAGGAGCATGGAACCCGTAATCCAGAAGCCTCTTCGCGACATCCAGTGTCGTAACTCCTGTCGACTGGTCAGCCAGACCGTCGAACACGAACTCATGCTTGCATACGGAAGATATAGGAAGCCTGAAGCAGTCCTTGAGCGATTCCTTTATATAGTTGGCGCCAAGGACAGACAGCGGACCTACCATCCTGACATTCTGATTTCCAATCATCAGAATATAAGTATAAGCCCGCAGAAGCACACCGAAATTACCCATGAAGCCTGAAATTCGTCCGCAAGGTTCCCCTTCCTGATCAACGACATGATAAAGCAGGTCTTCACCCTGAACAACCTTAGGGGCAGGCAGATGCTTTGCAAGATGTGCCGCCACACCTACAGGACCGGCACCGGGACCTCCGCCTCCATGAGGAGTAGAGAATGTCTTGTGAAGATTCAGATGCAGCACATCGAATCCCATATCTCCCGGACGGACCATACCCACAAGAGGATTCATGTTCGCTCCGTCATAATAGAGAAGACCTCCGCATCCGTGGACAAGGGCTGCTATCTCCTTTATATCCTTCTCGAAAAGTCCGAGAGTATTCGGATTTGTCATCATGATGCCTGCAATGGTATCGTCAAGCAGAGGCTTGAGGTCCTCGACATCGACAAGTCCGTTGGCCTTGGACTTCACCTGGACGATCTCGAGGCCGCAGACAGCCGCAGAAGCCGGGTTCGTACCATGGGCACTGTCCGGAACGATCACCTTGGTACGCTTGAGGTCACCACGTGAAATATGATACTGCCTGATCACCATAAGTCCTGTAAGTTCGCCATGAGCGCCGGCAAAAGGATTAAGCGTAAACTCCGCCATGCCTGTAATGGCCGACAGAGCCTTTGCCAGATGGTCATAAACCCAGAGGGCTCCCTGGACAGTATGGTCCGGCTGAAGAGGATGCAGACCGGTAAATCCAGGATGAGCCGCAATCTCCTCATTGATCTTCGGATTGTATTTCATGGTGCAGCTTCCGAGAGGATAGAATCCGGAATCAACACCGAAGTTCATCTGCGAGAGATTCGTATAATGGCGGACAACGTCCAGTTCACTTACCTGCGGCAAGGCTGGCTCATCTGCACGGACAAGTCCGGCAGGAAGATCGGAAAGCTTCGCATCCCACTTGCGTGAAGGCAGTGAATATCCCTGTCTTCCTTCCTTGGAAAGATCAAAGATCAGTTTATCGTAATATTTCATGCCTTTACATTCTTTATGACTGAAACAACATAATCAATATCCTCTTTCGAGATTCTCTCGGTAGCGCAGAAGTTCACCAGACCAGGTCCGACCTCGACTGCACCGAAGAACCCTTCGGCTAGAAGAAGATTCTGAAGTTCCCCGACAGGAATGAGAGACTTCAAGGTAAACTCCTTCAGGAACGGCTTGTCATAAACCTTTTCAAAGAGTCCTGTCTCAAGCAGACTGTCGTGGAGATAATGGGCCGCACCGTAACTGAGTTCATTGACCTGGCGAAGACCTTCCGGTCCCATAAGCGACATATATACGGTCACATACAGGGCCATCAGAGACTGGTTTGAACATATGTTGCTTGTCGCTTTCTCACGACGGATATGCTGCTCACGAGCTTGAAGCGTCAGCACATATGCCCGTTTGCCATCCACATCCCTGGTAGCACCTACTATTCTTCCCGGAAGCTTGCGTACATGTTCCTTCCTGCACGCCAGGAAACCGACATACGGACCGCCGAAGCACATCGGCACACCGAGGCTCTGCGAATCTCCGCAGACGACATCAGCACCCCATTCGCCTGGAGTCTTTATGACCGCAAGAGAAGACGGGTCCGAATATACCATGAACAGACCCTTCTGCGCATGGACAGCATCTGCAAATCCTGTAAAGTCCTCAATCACTCCGTATCTGTTTATGCCTGGTACAAGGACTCCTGCAACGTCTTCCGCAGCAAGCTCCGCGACAAGCGCACCATACGAAGTCTGTCCGTCCTGACATGGGATGAATCCCAGCTCAACGCCATTGAACTTAGCGTAAGTCCTTACGACATCCAGAACCTGAGGAAGCAGGCCCTCAGACAGAAGCACCCTGGTCTTCTTCTTTGTAGAAGCCATCGCCATCATCATTGCCTCCGCTGCCGCAGTAGCTCCGTCATACATCGACGCGTTCGTGCAGTCCATGCCTGTCAGTTCAGTGATCATAGACTGATACTCGAAGATATAACGTAAAGTACCCTGCGACACCTCCGGCTGATACGGAGTATAGGCGGTAAGGAACTCCGAACGGGAGATGATATGCGGAATCACGGCAGGGGCATAATGGTCATATGCACCAAGACCGCAGAGACAGACCATCTTCTGGTTAAGGGAGGCGACGTTATCGAAGTACTGACGCACCTCATCCTCCGACATTGCATCAGGCAGATTGAAATCTTCACGGTAGATGACATCCTCAGGCACATCGGAGTAGAGTCCTTCAAGAGACTCTACTCCGATTCTGTCCAGCATCTGACGTATGTCATCTTCCGTATGTGGAAAATATGAGAAAGACATAAGTGTCGTTATTATTCGTTTGCACACATCGCCTCGTAAGCGTCTGCATCCATAAGGTTCTCCAACTCCGAAGGATCGCTCATCTCAACCTTCATGATCCAGTTGGCGAAAGCATCCTCATTCAGAAGTTCAGGTGCATCCTCAAGTTCTTCATTCACTTCGATAACCGTACCTGAAACCGGGCAGAAAAGGTCGCTGGCAGCCTTTACGCTCTCCACTGCACCAAACTCCTCACCTGCCTCGAACTCGTCATCAACTTCAGGCATATCCACATATGAAAGGTCACCCATAGCATGCTGCGCGAAATCAGTAATACCTACAACCGCTACATTACCTTCAACCTTTACCCATTCATGTGACTCGCTGTAATAGAGTCCTTCAACTGTCTTTGCCATAATTCTTATTGTTTTAATATTATTATTTCTTGTAGTTTGTCTCATAGAAACGCTTCTTCACCACCAGACCCGGGAAGACCTTCTTCCTGATATGTACCGTAACCATTTTTCCCAGATCCGCATATGCAATATCCACCATGGCGACGCATACGCTCCTGTCCGTAGAAATGCTTCTGTATCCGGTCGTCACCACACCGATCTGCTGTCCGTCCAGTTCGACAGGATATCCTGCACGAGGGATTGCCTTATCGATAAGCTCTATGCCCACGAGCTTACGTGTCAATCCGGCTTCCTTCTGCGCGACAAGGGCATCGCGTCCGATAAAATCCTTCTCCTTTATCTTTGCGAACATGCCCAGACCGGCTTCCAGAGGAGTTATCTCGTCGCTCAATTCATGTCCGTACAGCGGCAGACCTGCCTCGAAACGGAGGGTATCGCGGCAACCCAGACCGCATGGAACCACACCTGCCTCTAGCAGGATGTCCCATATTTCATTGGTTGCATCATGGGAAGCGTAAATCTCAAAACCATCTTCACCTGTATAGCCGGTACGGCTTACTATCATTCTGCCACCTTTCCAGTCGGCCTCGTAATATGTATAGAAGCCAAGGTCAGCAGCCGGTTGCAGGCCAAGTACATCAGTCGCAAACTTTTCCGCTTCAGGTCCCTGAAGTGCAATCTCCCCCCATTCGTCCGATGCATTGACTACCTCGACGTCGAAGCCTTCCTTATGCGAACAGAGCCAGTCATAATCCTTCGCTATATTTGACGCATTTACGACAAGCAGGTACTTCTCCGGCTCGAACTCCTTATAAACGAGAAGATCATCCACGACAGTGCCGTTCGGATACAGCATCATTCCATAAAGGATCTTTCCGTCAGGAATACCTGTCACATTATTTGAAAACACATGATTGACGAACTTCTCCGCATCCGGACCGCTCACGAAAATCTCGCCCATATGCGAAACGTCGAACATACCGGCACGATGTCTGACCGCATTGTGCTCGTCGGTGATGCTTGTGTACTGGATCGGCATGATGAAACCGCCGAAAGGGCTCATCTGTGCCCCTAGGGCAACATGCTTGTCGTAAAGACAGGTCTTCAAAAGATTTTCTTCCATATCGCTTATTTATTATTGTTCATTTATCATATGAATGTCTGATGAATCTTCTCATAAGACTCCGACAAACGTTCTATTTCCGCAACATCCTCCATCGTCAGCACCACTTTTCCGTCGGTGAAACAACTGACAAGGCGGTCTTCCAGTTCTTCGACAGACGTGACCTTTACCGGATCGATATGATCGGCCAGATTCGTCACCCTCTGCCTTACAGAAGCAATCCCGTGACGTTCCAGTTTTTCCACCGGAGGTCTTATTGCCGTCTCAAGCGCATCAAGATCGGTGGAGTACAGCATAGTACCATGGACGATACTCCTGTCGGGAAGCATCTGGAAAGCATTTCCGCTGACCTTCAATCCGTCTACCAGGACATCATTCCTGCCTGACTTTTCCGCATTCATACCCAAAGATCGCAGAAATTCCGTCAAAGCATCCAGATAACGTCCGAAGACTTCCGACACATCTCCGCGACGGGAGACATATGAAATCATGACGTTTCCTTTATCCGAATAGACGCATCCGCCACCGCTCCTGCGTCTTACGACCTCCACTCCGTGCTCACGGCAGTAATCCAGATTGACTTCAGCCGCAACATCCTGATTCCGGCCGATTATGACTGTAGGATTCACTCTCCACACAAAAAAAGTTTCATCCTCAATCTGCCTCGCCACGAACTCCTCCATGGCAAGATAAAAGACCAGACTGCGGTCCTTGACCTCGGGCAAAACTACGTTTTTCATCCTCCGCAATTAAAATCTTCCAAATTTAATAAATTTAAGATACATACAGCACTGTTCCGGCACTTTTTCTGCCAAAGAGGACTTCAATAAAAAGGCAATCGAAATGAAAAAGGGTACGGAAAAGAAGACAGGCAGAAGCCTGAACATGACAGGCATCTTCAGATGCATGATGGAAGGCGGTTATTATCCAATATATGAAAAGACACATATCGTATTCGGTCTTGACGATAATCTTGCGATTGTGGAATACGAGGACGGCATAATTTCAGTCAGATTGTTCTTTTCAATCGAAGAAGACACCTATCCTCTTTTTCTGGAAGCTGCGAATGAAACAATGAAAAAGACATTTTCAGTCAAGCCTGCTGTGCTGGATGACATGAAGAACCTGATGTTCAGCTGCGAAATTCTCTGCGACACCGTCCTGGAATTCCGCAAATTCTTCCCCAGATGCATAGACATGCTGCGTGAAGCACTGAAACAGCACAGAAAGGAGATGAAGATGCTTATCATTGCAGAAGAAGCGACATCAAGAAAAATCCCTGCCACCGACGATTTTCCGTCAACGACAGGGAATATGAAAGAACACAAGGTCGTATCCTAGTTCTGATGAGCAGGCCTGAGGAGGTCAAGGACAACCTTCACAGGATTGAATGTCGCGAGAGGAACCTCAACGAACAGAGTGTTCCAGTTGCTCATCGCTCCGTTCCAGAGGCCTGGAAGCTCAAGAGCCTTGAGCTCGCGACCCTGGTAGCTCTTCGAGCTGATGAATCCGGCATCCTCATCGACATATTCAAGAAGATCGAAGCTCTCTCCCTTGTAATCATGGAGGCAGCATACGATATCCACTGGATTGAAGTGAGTTGCAGATGCGAGGGCGTTGCGTGCATGGTCGTCAGACATATTGATCTGAACGCTTTCGAGTACCTGAAGGGATGTCGATCCGTCCTTCTCAGCAATGATGAAAGGACCGCCGCCTGGCTCGCCCTGATTCTTCACCATTCCGGCAACGCGTACAGGACGGTTCAGCTTGGCGCGGAGAGCCTCAACACGTTCCTTGCAGGTCTCTGACTCAGGCATCTTTACACAAAGGACGTTATCAAGGAATGCCTCGATATCGTCGCAGAGAGCCATTGCTTCAGGACTTGCACAGAGGTCCTCATATACCGGGTCGTAGCCAGGCACACCTGCGACAGTAACACGTGACCCTGGGATCGGAGTGCATACGGCATCAAGTTCGCGGAGATATCCGTGGAGGGTGTCACGAAGTTCAAGAGCCTTGCCAAGAAGGACCTTCTTCCATGTTGCGGTTTCAGGAAGAAGACGCTCATTTGCAACGTTGTCTATGTTCTTGATCGAAACAACTTCCTCCTCGAGCTTGTTGAGATTGTATATGAGCGCTCCGTGTCCTGCAGGACGGAAAAGCAATGAATCTGTTTCAGTCCTGAAAGGCTTGTTCTCCACATCTACAGCGACGGTATCCGTAGCCTTGTCCTGGAATGTGAAGGTAATGTTGTATTTCACTCCATATTTTGCCTCATAAGCGGCCTTTACTTCCGCATATGCCTCCTCAAAGAGATGCTGATGCTCAGGAGAGATTGTCACAACGAGGTTTGCCGTACCGTCATCGTTCCTCATATAGTTCTGGGCCTCGACCAGATGCTCCGCAAATGCAGTACGGATCTCGCCGTCTGTATACTTATGGAACTTGAGGACTCCCTTTGGCTTTGCACCATAGCCAAGTCCTTCGTCAGTAAGTGTCTTTGCAAGAACATCCTTGCGGTATTCAGGACATTTGCATGTCTTTTCTCCGAAAAGTCCAGGAGTGTAGAATGCAAACTCGGCAATCCTGTCGACAAACTTTGCGGCAGGCGCATCATCTGCAAGTTCCTTTCCGGCCTTGAGCGCATCCAGACCGCTGAAAAGATCCTTGAACATACGTGACGCAGCACCTGAAGCAGGGACAAACTTGCACTTTCCATTGATTGAAGCACCTTCATAATACTTGACAGCAGCTTCAACCGCAGCCTCATCAAGTACCTGGATACCTCTTTCCGGAGTCGCAGGAGCGACAATCTTCATCCAAGGAAAGCCTTTCTTGAAACGCTCGACCTGTTCTTCTACAGTCTGCACTGATGAGCCTCTCTGCCCGATCTGTGCGATATCTTCTTTTGTAAACATTTGGTTATTGGTATTTAGTGTTATTCTACATATACTTCTCTGCGGTACTGATACTCGGAACGAAGCTTCTCGAACCGGGCAGGGTCCATACGGAATCTGAAATCGTCCGTAAATATAGGATAATTATATTGGAAAACCGCGGCAATCTGACCATGATTCTTTCCATGCAGGTCTAAAAGCACCGGTTCATGGTCCGGCTCATCTGCTGGAAAGAAATCATACAAGGCCTCCAATCCGAAATGACGTGCCACAGCCCTCACAGCCATGGCAGTTCCCATCTGCTTTCCCTGATATGAATAACCGGCGATATGGGGAGTAGCGATATCCGCCAAATCGACAAGTTCCTCATCCACATTAGGTTCATTGTTCCATGTATCGATCACTGTCGCCCCTAATTTAGGCATGGCCATCTTCAGAGCGGCCTCATCCACAACTTCTCCACGGGATGCATTTATGAATATGGCACCGGGCTGCATATGGGAGAAGAAGACGGCATCCGCCATTTTCCTGGTCGTCTCATCCAACGGCACATGCATGGTCACGATCTGCGAGTTCTCCAGAAGATATTCAAGAGAGCAGAAACCTTCAGGACCTTCCGCATCAGCTCTGGGAGGATCGCACCGAAGAACCTTGAACCCAAGATATTCAGCCATCTGCTCCACCCTCCTGCCGACATTTCCGACACCGACTATACCTATTGTTCCGCCTTCTATCTTTATTCCCTTGCGTGCGGCTATTCCATAAAGTGCAGAAAACACATACTGCATGACTCCTCCGGCATTGCATCCTGCTGCATTCTGCACATCAATCCCATGACTGTTGCAATAGTCAAAGTCAACATGGTCTGTTCCGATGGTTGCAGTCGCGATCAGTTTCACGGAAGAGCCCTCCAGAAGAGCGGCATCGCATCTTGTACGTGTACGCAGGATCAACGCATCCGCATCCTTTACATCGGCACTGGTAATTTCCGGTCCTTTCTTATACACAACCTCGGCATATGGTTCAAGCACACCTTTAAGAAAAGGCACATCGACATCTGCTACTATCTTCATATTCATTTCAATATCAAATTCTTAACCATCGGTCCACCCTTGCCGTCACGGACAAGCATATCACCCTTCTCCAGATATTCGTTCATCTTCTGTACCAGTACTTCCCTCTGGAAATAAAGCTGGTTGCGAACCACTGACGAACTTATTGTACAATACAGGATCCCGTCCCGGAAGAAACGGTCTATCGTATAACGGGATGCACCTGAAACGACGTCCCAGGCTTCGAATATGCGCTGACGGTTGAAGCCTGAAGTCAGCTTCATCTCACGGATATACAGTCCGATCAGTTCCTGCATTCCCTGAGCATCCTTACGTCCTATCCTGTTACCGCTTCCTGCCATGTCACAGCCTGCTGAATGTTCCTGAAACCGTCTCGAAATACGCCCTGTCCTGTGTCAGGCGATCTACGATGCCTGACATACGGACCTTGTTGCTGTCGGTAATGAATATCTGTCCGAAATCGTTGCTTGCAACCATCTGAAGAAGGTTTGATATCCTGCCCATGTCCAGTTTGTCGAATACATCGTCAAGGAGAAGCATCGGGGCGAATCCGTAGTTCTTCTTCATTATCTCATATTGGGCGAACTTAAGCGATACAAGGAAAGACTTCTGCTGTCCCTGCGACCCGTAACGGCGGATCGGGTGTCCGTTCATGGTAAAGATGAAGTCGTCCCTCTGGACACCGGCAGAAGTATATTTAAGAATCCTGTCCTTGTCGAACGAAGCAGCCAGAATCTGGTCCAGAGAGGCCTTCGACAACTCAGATTCATACTCGATATCAACATGTTCAGACCCTCCCGAAAGCGCCCTGTAGTATTCGGAGACTATCGGCTTGAGGTCCTCCACGAACCTCCTTCTCGCCTGATATATCGGCTCTGACAATGCCGCCATCCTCATGTCGATGACTTCCAGAAGCGACCTGTCCACATCCATATCCTTCAGCATCCTGTTACGCTGCATCAGAAGCCGGTTGTACTGCTGCAGGGCCGACATGTATTCCCTGTCCATCTGGGAAAGGACCGCATTCACAAAACGCCTGCGTTCCTCGCCGGACTCGCTCACCATGGATATGTCAGCCGGAGAGACCATGACGATCGGCAGAACACCGACATGTTCGGAAACCTTCTGGTACTGCTTGTCGTCACGACGAACCTTCTTCTCGCCCTTCGAGTTCATCTTCAATGCAAAACGGCTGGAGAGACCGTTCTCCATCCTGTAGGTTCCGGCCACCGAAAACTCGTCTGTACCATGTCTGAAATTGAACTTGTCCGAAGTGGCGAAAGCACTCTTCGTCATGGAAATATAATAGATTGCATCAAGAAGATTCGTCTTGCCCTCACCGTTATTGCCGCTTATGCAGTTGACATTGGGTGAGAACTCCAGTTCCTGCAAATGAATGTTCCTGAAGTCTGATATGACGATTTTTTCGAGTACTGGCATATTCTTTCTGATATCTAGGCAAAGATAACCATTTTTATTGGGAGTTTGGACATTTTTTTCTAAATTTGCCGCCTGTTTGTGCATAGTGCGCACATAACCTGTTATCAGACAAATATAAAATCAATAAAATATGGCAAAGGAAATCAAAAATGAAAATGCCGAGGCAGTTGCCGAGGCAGTTTCAAAGACAGAAAAATTCTTCGAAGAAAACGGCAAGCTTCTTTCTATCATCTGCGCTTCATTCGTGGTAGTATGCGCAATCGTATTCTGCTGGTTCAAGTTCGCTTACCAGCCAAAGGTTGCAGAAGCACAGGGCCAGATGGCCGTTGCTGAGCAGAACTTCCGTGCGGCTGATTACGAACTCGCCCTCAACGGTGACGGGAATGCACTCGGATTCGTGCAGATCATCGACGAGTACGGCAAGAAGGCCGGCAAGGCGGTCTATTTCTATGCAGGCGTATGCGAACTTCAGCTCGGTGAGTGGGAGCAGGCCATCAAGTATCTTCAGGCATACAAGGGCAAGGACGCCATTCTTTCAGCACGTGCCACAGCATGCATCGGTGACGCATATGTAGGTCTCGAGGACTACAAGAAGGCTCTCGGATACTTCGAGAAGGCTGCCGCTGCCGCAGACAACATGTATACCGCTGGTTACCTTCTCAAGGCAGGAGCTGTTGCAGAAGAACTCGGCGACAATGCAAAGGCACTTTCATTCTACAAGAAGATCCAGGATCAGTATCCTCAGTCACTTGAGGCATACGATGTTGACAAGTATATCGGAAGAATCGAAAACAAATAGTCATGGGAAGAGCGTTTGAGTTCAGAAAGGAACGTAAGTTCAAGAGATGGGGTCACATGGCCCGCGTATTCACCAAGATCGGAAAGGAGATCACAATAGCTGTAAAGCAGGGCGGACCGGATGTAACAGGTAATCCACGTCTTCGCGCACTCATCCAGACAGCCAGAAGCGAGAACATGCCGAAGGACAACATCGAGCGTGCAATCAAGAGAGCTACAGACAAGGATCAGGCGGATTACAAGGAGGTGGTATTCGAGGGATACGGTCCTCACGGAATCGCTGTCCTCGTCGAGGCTGCAACTGACAACAACAACCGTACAGTAGCAAACGTACGTTCTTACTTCACAAAGAGCGGCGGCTCGCTCGGAACATCAGGAAGCGTTGACTACATGTTCGACCGCAAGTGCATGTTCCGCATGAAGACATCAAACCCTTATGACCTCGAGGAACTTGAGCTCGAACTCATCGACTACGGTGTCGAGGAGATTTTCGAGGAGGAGAACGACAACGAGGAAATGGAGATCGTTCTCTACGGAGAGTTCACAGCGTTCAACACTATCCAGAAGTGGATCGAGGAGAACGGATATGAGCTTGTGGCTGCAGAATTCACCCGTCTCCCTAACGTGGACCTCAAGGTTCTCGAAGGCGATGCAAAGGCTGATGTCGAGAAGCTCATCGAGCGTATCGAGGAAGACGACGACGTACAGAATGTATACACTACAATGCAGCCGTAAGCGTTGCATCATATTACCTTATGACCGATGGCGATTTTCCGCCATCGGTTTTTTGTTGTCAAAGTCAAAATAAATGCTATCTTTGTCCTGATAAAAAGTCTGATACAATACCTTATTTAATATAAAGTATATGAGCATTCAACAGGAAAAGATCAAGGAACTGGTAGAACGCAGGGCTTCTGCGCGCATGGGAGGAGGTCAGAAAAGGATTGACGCCCAGCACCAGAAAGGGAAACTTACCGCACGCGAGAGGCTTGCAATGCTTCTTGACGAGGGAAGTTTCGAAGAATTCGACATGTTCGTACAGCATCGTTGTACAAATTTCGGCATGGAAAAGACAAAATTCGACGGAGACGGTGTAGTGACAGGTATGGGTACCATAGACGGACGACTCGTTTATGTTTCTGCACAGGACTTCACCGTAAGCGGCGGTTCGATGTCGGAAACCATGGCGATGAAGATCAGCAAGGTCATGGACATGGCCGTACGCAACGGTGCGCCATATATCGGCCTCAATGACTCAGGTGGAGCCCGAATACAGGAGGGCATATGTTCTCTTGCCGGATACGGTGAAATATTCGAAAGAAACATCCTCGCGTCAGGAGTCGTGCCTCAGATATCCGGTATTTTCGGTCCATGCGCCGGAGGTGCTGTATACTCCCCTGCCCTTACTGACTTCACAGTCATGATCAAGGACACATCTTATATGTTCCTTACAGGACCTGGAGTAGTAAAGACAGTTACAGGAGAGACCGTGACCCAGGAGGAGCTCGGAGGAGCAAGCGTACATGCGACAAAGAGCGGCGTGGCTCATTTTGCAGCTGAAAACGAGCAGGAAGGTATTGAGACCATCAAGAACCTTCTGTCATTCCTTCCGTCAAACAACAGGGAGGAGGCACCGTCTGCCCAGACATCTGACCCTGTCGGACGCGTGGACGATATGCTTAACGACATCATTCCGGACAATCCTAACAAGGCATACGACATGTACCAGGTGATCGGAAGCATCGTCGACGACGGAAGATTCCTTGAGGTCCATAAGAGCTGGGCAAAGAACATCATCGTCGGCTTCGCCCACATGAACGGCCGTTCTGTAGGTATTGTCGCAAACCAGCCGAAGATTCTTGCAGGCGTACTTGACATCAACGCTTCCCGCAAGGCGGCACGCTTTGTACGCTTCTGCGATGCCTTCAACATTCCTCTTGTAACCCTCGTGGATGTACCGGGATTCCTTTGCGGAACGCAGCAGGAGTATGGCGGCATCATCACAAACGGAGCGAAACTCCTTTACGCATACGGCGAGGCTACAGTCCCTAAGGTTACCGTTTCCTTGAGAAAGTCTTACGGTGGTGCACATATCACAATGAGCTGCAAGCAGCTGCGCGGCGACATCAACTACGCATGGCCGTCTGCAAACATCGCTGTAATGGGAGCTGAGGGAGCGGTGGAAATCCTCAAGGACATTGATGCGAAGGAGTACAACGACCTCTTCTGCAATCCTTACAACGCAGCAAGCTACGGATACATCGATGATGTAATCGAACCACGCAACACACGTTTCCGTGTCATCAGGGCTCTCGAACAGCTTGCAGGAAAGAAGCAGGAAAACCCATGGAAGAAGCACGATAATCTCCCACTCTAACAGATTGACGACATGAACGGTTTTATGTTACTGCAGGTTTCGGAGAGCGTACTTGCCAAGAGTGCTGAAATGGCGGAGAAGGATCCTCATGGAGCGATCATCACCCTTGTTTCGGTAACCGTGGTCTTTGTAGCCCTCATCGTCCTGTATTTCGCCTATACCTTCATCGGCAAGCTTTCTTCCGGAGAAGTGAAGCTGAAGATGCCGAAGAAGAAAGCGGCGCCAAAGCCGGCAAAAGGCGGCCCGACTCCTGAAGAGGCGGCGGCAATAGCAATGGCTTTGGATCAGGAAATGAACGGAGAGGTATATGCGGCCATCGGAATGGCTCTCCATCAGTATCTGAACGATACTGTCCACGATATGGAAAGTTATATTATCACAATCAAACGGAAATAAAGGTATTATGAAGACATATAGATTCAAGATCAACGGCAACGGTTATGAAGTTGCAATCAATTCAGTGGAAGGTCAGACAGCATCCGTAACTGTCAACGGAACCCCATACACTGTGGAACTCGAGGAAGCTCCTGCTGCTGCACCTGTTCAGGCAGTTCCAGTCCAGGCGGCACAGACACCTGCCGCAGTTCAGACACCTGCGGCCGCTCCTGCACCGGCTCCATCAGGAGCAGGCAAGGCTGTGACTTCCCCTCTCCCTGGAGTCATCATCGCCATCAAGGTAAATGTAGGCGATGTTGTGAAGGCCGGCCAGGAAGTCGCCGTACTAGAGGCAATGAAGATGGAAAACTCCATTGAAGCCACCCACGACGGTACAGTAACAGCAATCAATGTATCGAAGGGAGATTCTGTTCTTGAAGGTGCACCAGTTGTAACTATCGGCTGATATGAACACTATATTTGAAAGCCTGCAGCAGTTCTGGGGTTATACCGGTTTCGCGAACATGACCTGGCAGCATCTGGTCATGATCATAATCGGTATCGCCTTCATTACCGTTGCTATCCTTAAGGATTGGGAGCCACTGCTTCTGGTCCCTATCGGCTTTGGTATGATCATCGGTAACATTCCGTTCATCGAAGGTTTAAGGATCGGTATCTACGAGCAGGGTTCCGTGCTGAACATTCTGTATCAGGGAGTACAGCAGGGATGGTATCCTCCGCTGATCTTCCTCGGCATCGGTGCCATGACGGATTTCTCCGCCCTTATATCCCAGCCGAGGCTCATGCTTATCGGAGCTGCAGCCCAGATCGGTATCTTCGGTGCATATGTAGCTGCAATGCATCTGGGATTCACCCCTGCAGAGTCCGGTGCTATCGGCATCATCGGAGGTGCAGACGGTCCTACCGCAATCTTCCTGTCTTCACAGCTTGCTCCACACCTTATGGGAGCGATCGCGGTGTCGGCATATTCATATATGGCCCTTGTACCTGTCATCCAGCGACCTATAATGCTGATGCTTACAACAGACAAGGAACGCCGCATCCGCATGAAGGCACCAAGATCTGTAAGCCAGAAAGAGAAGATCATCTTCCCTATCGTAGGCTTCATCCTCACAGCCTTCATCGTTCCGTCAGGTATGCCTCTGCTCGGAATGCTGTTCTTCGGAAACCTCCTGAAGGAAAGCGGAGTGACAAAGAGACTCGCAGAGACTGCACGTGGACCTATGATCGACGTAGTGACAATACTCATCGGAGTCACTGTAGGATGTTCGACCCAGGCCAACGTCTTCCTCTCTGGTACTTCTGTCAAGATCTTCGCACTGGGCCTCTTCTCTTTCATTGTAGCCACAACATGCGGAGTATTGTTCGTGAAGTTCATGAACCTGTTCTGCAAGGAAGAGAACAAGATCAATCCTCTTATCGGTAACGCCGGTGTATCAGCAGTACCAGATGCTGCACGTGTATCCCAGAATGTAGGTCGCGAATTCGACAAGAACAACCACCTTCTGATGCACGCCATGGCTCCGAATGTAGCAGGTGTGATCGGATCAGCAGTAGCTGCCGGTATCCTGTTAAGCTTCCTCGGATAGCCTCACCATCCCCAAAAACACAACTCACTACATATCAAACACTTATACTGAATCGCCTGCGTCAGATGACGCAGGCGATTCAGTATAGTATGCTTATAATTAAAGGATTAGGGTGAAGCCCGTACAGATCATCGGCTGACTCATTTGTGAACGGTACTCACACGACTATTAACATTTGAGTAAATCATTGTTAAAATCGCTTGTTCTTTGTAACTTTGTGAGTTATGATTACTCTTGATAAGAAGATATTTATTCTGGACGGTGCGATGGGCACGATGATCCAGAAATACGGGCTCAAAGAGGAAAATTACCATGGAGGTCCGTTTTCTGTGTGCACCAAGGAACTGAAGGGCAACAACGAGTGCCTTAACCTCACACGTCCTGATATAATAAAGGCAATCCATAAGGAATACATCGCTGCAGGAGCTGACATTATTGAGACCAATACGTTCAGCGCCAACGTCATTTCACAGTCCGAATACGGATGCGAGGCGTTTGCAGGAAAGATGGCATACGAGGGCGCAAGGATAGCACGTGAAGCTGCCGACGAGGTAATGGATCTTGCGGCATCGATAGGCTTGGAGCGAAAGGTATGGGTAGCCGGCAGCATAGGGCCTACATCAAAGTCGCTTTCGCTTTCACCGGACATTGCAGATCCGGCATTCAGACCATATTCATTCGATCGGATGAAGGAGGCTTACCGTCAGCAGGCGGAGGCATTGATCCAGGGCCGAGTGGACATGCTGCTGATCGAGACCTGCTTCGACGCCCTGAATGTAAAGGCAGCGCTGGCAGCAATATCTGATTTATATAGGAGAGACAGCCTGTCGACTCCACGTCACAAGTCAGAGTTTCCAGAGGTCATGATTTCTGTGTCTGTTGGAGACAGGAGCGGAAGGACACTGACAGGACAGACACTGGAGGCCTTCTATACAGCCGTAAGCCACTACCCTGTCATGTCGTTCGGTCTTAACTGTTCGCTTGGGGCATCCGAACTTATGCCTCTGATTGAAGATGTGAACAGATGGTGCGGATGTGCTGTCAGCTGTTATCCTAATGCCGGTCTTCCAAACGAGATGGGCGGATACGACCAGAGTCCGGAAGACATGGCGGATCAGGTATGGGAGATGGCTTCACGAGGTCTGGTGAATATTATAGGAGGTTGCTGCGGAACTACACCGGACCATATCAAGGCAATATCCAAAACACTCGACGGCATATCCCCTCGCAAGATATCAGACCTTTCAGACAGGATACTGAAGGTAAGCGGTCTGGAAGCGGTAGTCATAGACATGAAGAAGAACAACTTCACTAATGTCGGAGAAAGGACCAATGTGGCCGGTTCGCGTAAATTCGCAAGACTGATTTCGGAAGGGAAATATGACGAGGCGCTGCAGATAGCTGCAAAACAGATTGAGGACGGGGCATCTATCATTGACATAAACATGGACGATGCGATGCTGGACAGCGCGAAGGAAATGGAGCGTTTTGTCCGCTATATATCAAACGATCCTGCCGTCTCAAAGGCTGCGCTGATGATTGATTCGTCTCATTGGGAGACAATCCTTGCCGGCCTTAAGAATGCACAGGGAAAATGCATCGTCAATTCAATCAGCCTGAAGGAGGGCCCTGAAGCATTTGTAGAAAAGGCCAAGGCTATCAGGGAACTTGGCGCCGCAATGGTGATAATGGCATTCGACGAACAGGGACAGGCCACGACATATGACAGGAAGATAGAAATATGCAAGAGGGCATACAGACTCCTGACCAAAGAGGCCGGAATCCCCCCTGAAGACATCATCTTTGACGTCAATATCCTTTCCATAGGAACTGGCATCGAGGAACATGCAAGATACGGAATCGACTTCATCGAGGCTGTCAGATGGATCAAGACAAACCTTCCGGGAGCACTGACCTCTGGAGGTGTATCAAACCTGTCATTCGCATTCAGAGGGAACAATGCTGTCCGCGAGGCAATGCATTCGGCTTTCCTTTACCATGCCATCAAGGCAGGACTGGACATGGCTATTGTCAATCCGTCAATGCTCCAGATTTACGATGAGATCGAACCTGAACTGCTGAAATGCGTGGAGGATGTGATTTTCGACACAGATCCGCAGGCGACTGACAGGCTTATCGAGAAGGCAGCCAGAATGATGGAGATGCCCGGTCAGGCCGGGCATGACGTAACGAATACCGGACATGATGCAAAAAGGACAGGACATGACGGATGCCACTGCCATGAATGCGGATGTCATTCGGAACATAAGGTCCCTGTGGCTGACCGTCTGAAAAACGCGCTGATAAAAGGAGCGACCGCTGCACTTGAAGAAGATATCAAGGAAGCTCTTGAGGAATACGGAACGGCACTGGCTGTCATAGAAGGACCGCTAATGGCAGGAATGGAAGCTGTGGGCAAGATGTTCGGAGAAGGAAAGATGTTCCTTCCGCAGGTGGTGAAGTCGGCAAAGGTAATGAGGGACGCTGTAGACATCCTAGAGCCGTTCATGGACAATGCCGGCAGCGACACAGGACGTCCGAAGGTAGTGATCGCCACAGTGAAGGGCGATGTACACGATATAGGTAAGAACATAACAGGAATCGTCCTGACCTGCAACGGTTTTGATGTACATGACCTTGGTGTCATGGTAGACAAGGAAACGATTCTGGAAAAGGCGGCAGAGATGAATGCCGACATAATAGCAGTCAGCGGACTTATAACTCCTTCCCTGTATCAGATGGAGGAGATATGCAGGGAAATGAATGAACGCGGAATGAGCACTCCGCTGTTTGTGGGCGGCGCGACAACTTCAGCCGTCCATACGGCGATGAAGCTTGCGCCGCTATACGGTCATGTATTCCACGGAGCTGATGCCTCCGCTGCTGCAGTCATGGCAAAGAAGTGCATGATGGACAGGGAGGCGTTTGAAAACGAGCAGCACGAACAGCAGAAGATGCTCCGCCTCATTCATGAACGTCCTGATCCTGTCATCATCAAGCCAGCAGGCACAGTCAAGATACGGAGAAACGATTATGCCATGACAGCCCTTCCGGATGACATGGCTGCGATTGAAGTTCCTCATGAAGAGGTCATGCAGTTTTTTGACTGGAAGATGTTCTATGCCATCTGGGGCGTGAAATACGGCAGCGTTTCTCCTGAAGCGATGGAGCTCATTCAGCTTAGGAGGGATGCTGAAGACGAACTCGCGCTCGGAAACTTCACAATCAGTCTGTCTGTCAGATATTTCCACGCTTATTCTGACGGAAAGGACCTGATAATGATGTATCCGGAAAAAAGAAGAATACCGATGCTGAGACAGGAGGATAGGGACGGAATGTCGCTTTGCGATTTCGTAATGCCGGAATCATTGGGCTTGGCGTCGACCTGCGGAGTCTTTACAATTTGCGTCAGGACAAAGGACACGCATGAGGAAGGATGCTGCTGCCCGGCATGCTCGAACAAGTATGAGGACCTTGTGGGCAAGGCTGTAAGAATGACATTGGCAGAAGCTGCGTCAAAGTGGCTGGACAAGAAGCTTATGGACCGTATTCAGGACGAACTGATCAGAATCATCAAGCCGGCGGCAGGATATTCTTCCTGCCCTGACCATACGCTGAAACGGGATATCATGGAACTGCTTTCAGGGAAGTTTGACCTGAATATCAAGCTGACTGAGAGTTATGCGATGATACCGGAAGCCAGCATCTGCGGATTCATTTTCATTCATCCGCAGGCAAAGTACTACCATGAGATCCGCCGCATCAGCAGGGAACAATATGAAGACTATGCACGAAGAAGAGGCATGGATGAAGACACGGCCCGCCGCTTCCTCGGACATTTATTGAAATAGATTATGAAGGTATCTGAGATATTAGCCTCTAGTAAAAAGGCGTTTCCGTCTTTGGAGATAGTACCGCCGTTGCGAGGTATGACAAAAGATGAACTGCTTGAAAGCATAGCGCCTTTCATGGAGTTCAGGCCGAAGTACATCAATGTGACCAGCCACAGGGACGAATTTGAATTCCGCGAGGAAGCGGACGGAACATTCAGCCGCCATCTTGTGCGTAACCGCATAAGCGAGACAACCGTATGCGCCGCCATCATGTCAAGATATGACGTCGATGTCGTTCCGCATCTGATCTGCGGAGGAAACACGAGCGAAGAGATAGAGAGCAGGCTGGACAATCTCGCCTTCCTCGGAATCAACAACATCCTTGCGCTGCGTGGGGACAGCATGACCGGAGAAAAAAGGTTCACGCCTACTCCTGGAGGATACAGATATGCAAACGAACTAGTCGAGGGAATCAGAAAATACCAGGGCAGCAGCTCATACCGCAGAAGCAAGGGTCTGGAGACCGAAGAGCGTTTCTTCTGCATAGGAGTGGGAGCATATCCGGAAAAGCATTTTGAAGCTCCTAATATCGAGACTGACATTGTCAACCTGAAGAGAAAGGTCGACGCAGGCGCCGATTATATCATCACACAGATGTTCTTCGACAACAAGGTGTACTACGACTTTGTGGACAAGTGCAGGGCTGCAGGAATTACAGTTCCTATCATACCGGGACTCAAGCCGCTTTCTACAGCAAGGCAGGTTGCAATGCTTCCTGAATCGTTCTCTCTCGACATCCCTCTTGAGCTGACGGAAGAAATAAGAAAGGCAGGAGAAGACAGGAAAAAGATATATGAGACAGGAACCGAATGGTGTATTATGCAGTGCAGGGACCTTCTCGCCCACGGCGTTCCTGCTGTCCATTTCTACACTATGGGCAAGTCTGACAACATAGTCCGCATACTTAAGGATTGTTTTTAGTCCCCAAGGTTTCATTTTGAGGCATAGACGGTTGAAAAGTCAATAATTTATCACTATTTTTGCATGATAGGAAAACAAACAATAATCAACATATAAATCTATCACAGATATGCAGAACAAATTGCAGGAATTGACAGACAGGTTATATAACGAAGGTCTGTCAAAAGGCAAGCAGGAAGGTGAGGAACTTCTTGCAAAGGCAAAGATGCAGGCAGAGGAAATGGTAGCCAAGGCACAGGCTGAGGCGGCACAGATTGTCGCAGCTGCACAGAAGCAGGCTGACGAAATCAAGTCCAAGGTCGCATCTGATATCAGGATGGCTTCAAACCAGAGCCTTGCTGCAACAAAGAAGGACATCGAGACTCTTGTTGTAGGAAAGATGACTGAAGAGCCTGTAAAGAAGGCGCTTGCTTCAGCTGATTTCGTTAAGGAGCTTATCAAGGCAGTTGCATCCAAGTTCACTACGGACGGGCCCATGGATCTTGCACTCATTCTTCCGGAAAACCTCCAGAAGGAACTTGAGCCTTTCGTGAACAGCGAACTGTCCAAGACTCTCAATGCAGGAGTACAGGCATCATTCTCAAAGAAGGTCAGCGGCGGTTTCAAGATCGGCCCTAAGGACGGCGGATATTTCGTAAGCTTCACTGATGAGACATTCAACGAGCTCATCGCCGAATATCTCAGACCAGCAACAAAGAAGATTCTCTTCGGATAATGAACAACTACGTATACATAATCGCAGGTCTTCCGGACTTCACTCCTGACTGGAGACAGGGCGAGAAGAGTCTTGACGGCTATCTTGAGCAGATGAGGGAACTTCTGTCCGCAAAGGACAACGAGGTTGTGGATTTCATCATCAAAGGTTTCGACAAGAATCAGATCGGATTTGACTTCTACAAGGAGGCCCTTGCATACAGGACAGGATTCATACGTGAGTTCTTTCAGTTTGACCTGAACGTACGCAACCAGAAGGTCAGATATCTGAATCAAGCCCTCGGAAGAGCCCCTGAAAAGGATGTTCTCAGCATGAGGGATCCTGAAGCGGAGGAGACAGGACTGGAACCTGAAGAACCGGAATTCAAGGAGGCTGGCGTATTGCAGTCAATACTTGAACGAAACGACATCCTTTCCAGAGAGAGAGGCATTGATGACCTCTACTGGGATAAGATTGACGAACTTACCCTTTTCGATTACCTCAACTTTGACAAGATACTTGGAGTCGTGGCGAAGATGATGATAATCAGAAGATGGCTCATCCTTGACGAGGAGACTGGACGTGCAATGTTCAAGAAGCTCGTTGACGAAGTCAGAGGCACATTCAAGGGTGTTGAATATAAAGAGAAATAATAAATCAGAATCAATATGAAAACTACAGGAAAGGTTACGGGTATCGTTTCCAACCTTGTGACTGTCGAAGTGAACGGTCCTGTGTCGCAGAATGAAATCTGCTTCATCACCGTTGCCGGCACAAAGCTCATGGCCGAGGTCATCAAGGTAAACGGAAAGAACGCCGCTGTCCAGGTGTTCGAAAGTACCCGCGGACTAAAGAACGGTGACACCGTAGAGTTCGAAGCCAGGATGCTTGAGGCAACCCTAGGTCCTGGTCTTCTCTCAAACAGTTATGACGGTCTCCAGAACGACCTCACCACAATGACCGGAGTATTCCTCAAGAGAGGAGAGTACACTGACCCTCTCAATCACGAGAAACTCTGGGATTTCACACCTATTGCAAAGCCTGGCGACAAGGTTGTTGCAGCAGACTGGCTCGGAGAAGTGAAGGAAGGATGGCTGCCTCACAAGATCATGGTTCCGTTCTCATTCAAGGGCGAATACACTGTCAAGTCAGTTGCAGAGGCCGGACAGTACAACATCGACAAGGTCGTTGCAGTACTTACAGACGCTTCAGGCGATGATGTGAATGTCACAATGTGGCAGAAGTGGCCGGTAAAGGTGGCTGTCAAGGGCTATAAGGAAAAGCCAAGACCATCAAAGATCATGGAGACCGGACTCCGCACCTTCGACACATTCAACCCGATAGCAGAGGGAGGTACAGGATTCGTTCCCGGACCGTTCGGATGCGGCAAGACCGTTATCCAGCATGCCATTGCAAAACAGGCAGACGCTGACGTGATCGTAATGGCAGCCTGCGGTGAGCGTGCAAACGAGGTAGTGGAAATCTTCTCGGAATTCCCGGAACTCATCGATCCGCATACCGGACGTCACCTTATGGAGCGTACAACCATAATCTGTAACACATCAAACATGCCGGTAGCAGCACGTGAGGCTTCCGTATATACTGCGATGACAATCTGCGAGTACTACCGTGCGATGGGTCTCAAGGTTCTCCTTCTTGCTGACTCGACTTCACGTTGGGCACAGGCTCTCCGAGAGATGTCCAACCGTATGGAGGAGCTTCCTGGAGCAGACGCATTCCCTGTGGACCTTTCAGCCATCATATCCAACTTCTACGCACGAGCAGGTATGGTCGTGCTCAACAACGGCAAGACCGGAGCCGTTACATTCATCGGTACCGTATCCCCTGCCGGAGGTAACCTCAAGGAGCCTGTGACAGAGTCTACAAAGAAAGCGGCAAGATGTTTCTATGCCCTCGAGCAGAACCGTGCCGACCAGAAACGCTACCCTGCAGTGAACCCGATCGACTCGTATTCAAAGTATCTCGAGTATCCGGAAATCCGTGAATACCTCAACGAGACCATCATGCCGGGCTGGGTTGACATGGTAGAAAAGGCCAAGAACATCGTACGAAAAGGAAAGGAGGCCAATGACCAGATCAACATCCTCGGTGACGACGGCGTTCCTATGAGCTACCATGAAATATTCTGGAAGTCAGAGCTTGTGGACTTCGTCATCCTTCAGCAGGACGCATTCGACGAAATCGACGCACTCTGTCCGCTTGAAAGACAGAAGTACATGCTTGAAATAGTGATGGACATCTGCGACCGTGACTTCACATTCGAGGACTTCGAGGAGTGCCGCAAATATTTCAAGGAAGTGATCAATGCACTCAGACAGATGAACTTCTCAGTATTCAAGAGTGACAGATTCAACGAATATCAGGAACAACTCAATAATCTTCTAAGCAATGGCAAATAAGGCATTTCAGAAAATATACACCCAGCTGGAGGCCATCACAAAGGCTACAGTATCGCTCAAGGCGACAGGTGTATCAAACGACGAGCTGGCGCTCGTAGACGGCCGCCTTGCTCAGGTGGTTAAGACAAAGGGAGACCTTGTCACACTTCAGATCTTCTCCGGTACTGAAGGCATCCCTACAGATGCTGAGGTGGTGTTCCTTGGCGGAGCACCTACCCTGAATGTAAGCGAAGACCTCGCCGGACGTTTCTTCAACGCATATGGAGAGCCTATCGACGGCGGTCCTGCAGTTGAAGGAAAGACAGTCGAGATCGGCGGTCCTTCCGTGAACCCTTACAAGAGAAAGCAGCCTTCGCAGCTCATCCCTACAGGTATCGCAGGCATCGACCTCAACAACACGCTCGTGTCAGGACAGAAGATCCCGTTCTTCGCCCACCCTGACCAGCCATACAACAACGTGATGGCACAGGTGGCACTTCGTGCTGACGTTGACAAGATCATCCTCGGTGGTATGGGTCTTTCAAACGACGACTATCTCTACTTCAAGCAGGAGTTTGAGGCTGCAGGCGCTCTTGACAAGATCATCTCATTCGTGAACACCACAGAACAGCCGCCTGTAGAGCGTCTCCTGATTCCGGACATGGCACTCACAGCAGCAGAGTACTTTGCTGTGGAGAAGAACGAGAAGGTGCTCGTGCTCCTTACCGACATGACTCTTTACGCTGACGCACTTTCAATCGTATCAAACCGTATGGACCAGATTCCTTCGAAGGACTCAATGCCAGGATCTCTCTACTCTGACCTCGCAAAGATCTACGAGAAGGCCGTACAGCTCCCGGACGGAGGTTCGATCACCATCATTGCCGTGACGACACTCAACGACGGAGACATCACCCACGCTATTCCTGACAACACGGGATATATCACAGAAGGACAGCTCTTCCTTCGTACAGACCCTGATTCAGGTAAGGTCATCATCGACCCGTTCCGATCACTCTCACGTCTGAAGCAGCTCGTTCAGGGTAAGAAGACACGCAAGGACCATGGACAGGTGATGAATGCATCCGTACGTCTCTATGCTGACGCCCAGAACGCAAAGACAAAGCTCGAGAACGGTTTCGACCTCAGTGACTATGACCTCAGATGTCTCGATTATGCCAAGGCATATGCGACAAGACTCCTTGCAATCGATGTGAACCTTACGATCGAGGAAATGCTCGACACTGCATGGGAGCTCTTCGGAACATATTTCACAAAGGCTGAGACAGGTATCAAGCAGGAACTTATCGACACATACTGGAAAGGTAACTGATAACTGATTATGGCAATAAAATTCCAATATAATAAGACATCCCTGAACAACTTGAACAAGCAGCTCAAGATGCGCAGGAATGCCCTCCCTACCCTGAAGAACAAGGAGTCGGCATTGCGTATCGAGGTGAAGAAGGCCAAGGACCATTCGGAGAAGCTTATTGAGGATCTTGATGCCGCCCTGAAGAAATACGACTATCTCGCAGCACTCTGGAACGAGTTCCAGCCGAACCTTATCTCCATCGTTGATGTAGACCTTTATACAGTAAAGGTAGCCGGAGTGAAGACTCCTGCCCTCGGAGAGATAAAGTATGAGATTCATGAGTTCAATGCATTCAACTGTCCTGCATGGTATGCGGACGGAGTAGCGATACTCAAGGAGCTCTCAAGGCTTGGAATCGAATCGGAAGTATATCTTGAGAAGGCACGTATTCTGGATTTCCAGAGAAAGAAGACCACTCAGAAGGTAAACCTTTACGAGAAGGTGCAGATTCCCGGATATCAGGAGGCAATCAGAAAGATCAAACGATATATGGAAGACGAGGAGAACCTCTCCAAGGCTGCTTCCAAGATCGTGAAGAGCAGACATGCTCTTGAAGAAGAAGAGGAGGAACGTAACAATGATAATTAAGATGACCAAATACTCCTTCGTTCTCCTGACAGGAGAGAAGGACGGATTCCTGGAGCAGATCCAGGAACTTGGAGTCGTGGATATCACACGTTCCGTGAAGCCTGTGGATCAGGACTCTTCTGAGATGCTGGCAAAGGCGGCTAAGGCCAGAAAGACCGCAGAATTCCTTGAAGGCATCGACTATTCGGATGACGCTGACTTTGAAGCTATCTCTAAGACAACTGCAGAAGTGGAAGGAAATCCGGTGGATTTCGTGGAAGCATGCAGGACAAGGATCAGCGGACTCACGGCAGACCTTGCAGCAGCATCAAGACAGGCGACTGCAAGACTCCCTTGGGGAGAATACGACAGAGTGGCTCTCGAAAACCTTGCTGACCACGGTTATATCGTAAGATATTACTGCGTTGACAGCAAACGCTTCAATCCGGAATGGACAGAGCTCTACCCTCTTCAGGTCGTGGAAAATGACGGCAAGAAGACATGGTTCGTGACTGTCGCCCATAAAGACGAGGCATACTCATTCCCTGTACAGGAAACAGCAAAGCCGGAAGGCACATATGCTGAAGCTATTGCAGAAACTGTACGCATAAAGGATGAGATCGTCAAGTGCAAGGCCGGACTTCTGAATGCAAAGGACTATATTCCTGCAATAAAGGAGTCATGCAACAGCGAACTTGTGGAGCTTGACAGATATCTTGCAGACAATGCCGCAACAGGAGCTGCGGAAGACATGCTTACAGTCTTTACCGGATTCGCTCCGGAAGAGAATGACGAAGCACTGACTGAAGCATTCGACAAGATGGGAGTCCTATATATCAAGGAAGAGGCTGTACAGGAGGACAATCCGCCTATCAAGCTGAAGAACAACTGGTTCACACGCCAGTTCGAGGTCTTCACGGAGATGTACGGAATGCCTGTCTATACAGAATTCGACCCTACTCCTATCGTCGCACCTTTCTACCTTCTCTTCTTTGCAATGTGTATGGGAGACGCCGGTTACGGAATCATACTCTTCCTTATGGGCATCATGCTCAACAAGGGCTGGCTCAAGATCGGTATGTTCAAGGGGCTTGGAAATATCATAGCTCTTCTGGGAGCAGGTACGTTCGTCGTGGGAACATTCCTCGGAACATTCTTCGGAACAAGTCTTTACGATGCCGCATGGATACCACAGGTCATGAAGAACTGCATGATAGTAGGAGAAATCGAGATTCCTGGCATCGGTGTACTGAACATTCAGATGATCCTTGCAATGGCTATAGGTATTTTCCATATATGTCTTGCAATGACGGTCAAGGCACTATGCTACACAAAGAGATTTGGTCTTAAGGAGAACATCGCAACATGGGGATGGCTCCTGCTGATTGTAGGTGGTGTGGTTCTCGCACTTCTAGGAATCGGCAAGGTTCTCTCGCCGGAAGCTATGAAATGGGCTGTAATTGCAGTCGGTGGAATTTCCGCACTCGCCATCTACATATTCAACACTCCTGGAAGGAATCCTCTGATCAACATCGGAGCAGGACTTTGGGACACATACAATATGGCGACAGGAATCCTTGGCGACGTGCTCAGCTATCTCCGTCTCTTCGCACTGGGACTTGCAGGCGGCATGCTCGGACAGGCATTCAACGACCTTGCGGTTTCTGTCAAGGGAGACAGCCCGGTTACATGGCTTCCGTTCGTGCTGATTCTGATCATCGGACATGTGATGAACATCATGCTTTCAGGACTCGGAGCATTCGTCCATCCGATGCGTCTGACATTCATGGAGTATTTCAAGAATGCAGGTTATGAAGGAAAGGGTGCGGCCTATAATCCGCTCACAACAAACAAGGAATAAATAACTAATAAAAATAAACAAACATTATGAACACAATTGAGTTACTCGGTTACATCGGCCTTGCTCTTATGCTTGGTCTTTCATTCGTCGGCAGTGCCATCGGTACAACTATCGCCGGAAACGCTGCAGAAGGCGCCCTCAAGAAGAATCCTGATGGAGCGACCAACTACATGGTCCTTTCAGCGATGCCTGCATCACAGGGTCTCTACGGATTCGTAGCATTCTTCGTATGGATCGGAAAGGATTTCGCAGTTGACGGACTTTCAATCTTTGCTATCGGTCTTGCAGCAGGTGCAGCATTCTTCATCTC
>JAZNAW010000008.1:0-21939 GCA_045586745.1 Candidatus Cryptobacteroides sp. | reverse complement strand
TGATTTTGATAATTTCATGAAGAAATTCCATGAGGATGTCGAGGTTGATCGTGGAAAGAATAATCAAAATGCTGAAAAGGTATATATCATAAAAGCCAAGCGAATTATTCAGTAATAATATAAATGTAAATAGCCATCGATCGATGGCTATTTACATTTATGATTTTGCTCCGCTGCCGAAGCCGCCCATCGGGAATGGGGTCTTTGGCTCGCCGCCGAGGGTTATCTGTCCGTGCTGATTCTCGTATTTGTTGATGTTGTCCTGAAGGGCGAGGTAGAGCCTCTTTGCATGTTCTGGAGTCATTATGATTCTGTTGCTGACTTCAGGTTTCTGGATGCCCGGGAGCATTGTCGCGAAGTCGATCACGAACTCGCTGTGGGAATGGGTGATGATCGCGAAATTTGAATATGAACCCTTCGCCACTTCCGGCTTCAGTTCGATCTTGAATTCCTTTTCAGTTGACATGGTATATTGTGTTTTGTTTAGGACAAAGTTAAGCAAATTTTTGCTATCTTTGCATAATTATGCGTCTGTTTGTAACGATGCGAACCTAATGATTTGATATACAATTTAATATAGATGGATTCATGGAACTGCCAGCAAAGTATGATCCGGCCTTGACGGAGGACAAATGGTATGCCTATTGGCTTGAAAACAAGTTTTTTCATTCGGAGCCTGACGAGAGGGAGCCTTATACTGTTGTGATTCCGCCACCTAACGTGACAGGTATCCTTCATATGGGCCATGTGCTGAACAATACATTGAATGACGTTCTCGTACGTAAGGCGAGAATGGACGGTAAGAATGCATGCTGGGTACCTGGTACTGACCATGCGTCTATCGCTACGGAGAACAAGGTAGTTCAGAAGCTTGCTGCAGAGGGAATAAAGAAGGAAGATCTCACACGTGAGCAGTTCCTCGAGCATGCATGGGAGTGGAAGGAGAAGCATGGCGGAATCATTCTAAGCCAGCTCCGCAAGCTCGGTGCATCATGCGACTGGGACAGGACTAAGTTCACAATGGATCCTGATCTGAGCGAGGCTGTAATCAACACTTTCGTATATTTCTACAATAAGGGCTATATATATAGAGGAGTCCGCATGGTGAACTGGGATCCTGTGGGTCTTACTGCTGTGAGCGATGAGGAAGTTGTACATAAGGATACAGTCAGCAAGTTCTATCACTTGAGATATTTCATCTCTGACGGTAACGGAAATCCTACAGACAAGTACATCATCATAGCGACAACACGTCCGGAGACTATCATGGCTGATGCAGCTATCTGTATCAATCCTGAGGATGAGAGGTACGGATGGCTCAAGGGCCAGAAGGTGCTTATACCTCTGATCAACAAGGAGATTCCTATCATCGAGGACAGCTATGTGGCAATGGACTTCGGTACGGGATGCCTTAAGGTTACACCTGCGCACGACGTGAATGACTATGAGATCGGTATGCGTCACAATCTTCCAGTTCTTGATATCATAGACGACCACGGACGTCTTAATGAGAAGGCGCAGATTCTCGTAGGTGAGGACCGCTTTGATGCGCGCAAGAAGATCGTGAAGATGCTTGAGGAGGCAGGTAATCTTGAGAAGATGGAAGATTACACGTCACCGATCGGATATTCGGAGAGAACAAATGCCGTCATCGAGCCAAGGCTTTCGATGCAGTGGTTCCTCAAGATGGATGCTCTTGCAAAGGATGCTCTCGAGTCTGTAGAAAGCGGAAAGGTAAAGCTCATTCCGGACAAGTACCGCAATACATACCGCCACTGGATGGAGAATGTACGCGACTGGTGTATCTCGCGTCAGCTCTGGTGGGGTCAGCGTATTCCTGCATATTATCTTCCTGACGGACAGGTTGTTGTGGCTTCTAATGAAAGCGATGCTTTAATGCTTGCGCAGAAGATTGATGCAAATCTTACGGCGTCTGACCTTCGTCAGGACGAGGATGTTCTCGATACATGGTTCTCATCTTGGCTCTGGCCGATTTCGGTGTTCGACACAAACAAGGCCGGACATCCGGGGGCAGAACCGAACAGGGACCTTGCATACTACTATCCTACCAATGACCTTGTCACCGGACCGGATATCCTTTTCTTCTGGGTGGCACGAATGATCATGGCTGGAAACGAGTTCATGAATGATGTTCCGTTCCGTAATGTATATCTTACAGGTATCGTCCGTGACAAGCTTGGTCGCAAGATGTCAAAGACTCTCGGAAACTCTCCGGATCCGCTTGACCTGATTGCAAAATATGGTGCTGATGCTGTGCGTCTCGGTATGCTTCTCTGCAGCTCTGCAGGAAACGATATCCTTTATGATGAGTCACAGATCGAGCAGGGACGTAACTTCAATAACAAGGTATGGAACGCCTTCCGTCTCGTGACAGGATGGAATGTTGATGAGTCTGCTCAGCAGCCGGATGCATCCGCAGTTGCTGTGAAGTGGTTTGACAACAAGCTCAGCCAGGTCATCGAGACTGTAGAAGACCATTTCAGCAAGTTCCGTATATCTGATGCGCTCATGGCGATCTACAAGCTGTTCTGGGATGATTTCTGTGCATGGTATCTCGAGGCTGTCAAGCCTGCATATGGCGCAGGTATCGACAGGACAACCTATGAAGCAACCATCGGATTCTTTGATGCTCTTCTCAAGATGATCCATCCGATCATGCCTTTCATTACCGAAGAGCTCTGGCAGAACATGGCCGAGCGCAAGGCAGGGGAGACTATCATGAACCAGCGTTACCCACAGGCAAAGCCATACGATACAGACTTCATCACTGCATTTGAAATGGCTTGTGAGGCTGTAGCAGGTGTCCGCAATATCCGTCAGAGCAAGAACCTCTCGCCAAGAGAATCCCTTGACCTCAAGATCAAGGGTGCATTCCCTGCAGAAGTTCTTCCTGTAGTTGTGAAGCTTGCCAATGTTGCTGTCGGAGAGGCTGACGGCGATATGTCTGCAGCCCAGAGATTCATGGTAAGGACTGTCGAGATGTTCGTTCCTCTGACAGGACTTATCAATGTTGAAGAAGAGATTGCAAAGCTCGAGGCAGAGCTCGCTTATCAGCAGAAATTCCTTGACAGCGTACGCAGAAAACTCTCGAACGAGCGCTTTGTGGCTAATGCGCCGGAGGCTGTTGTTGCAGTTGAGCGTAAAAAGGAAGCGGATTCGCTCTCAAAGATTGAAAGTATTACCACTTCGCTTAATGCATTGAAAAATAGTTAATAAAACACTTTAGTTTTTACATATAACATTTTTGTTATGATAAAAACCGAGCTGAATATAGACGTCAGATACTATGAAACTGACCAGATGGGCATAGTACACCACTCGAATTACATCCGTTATTTCGAATGTGGCAGGGTTGACATGCTAAAGAAGGTCGGACTACCTATGGAGAAGATCGAGGCGGCTGGAGTGATGATGCCTGTAGTAGGAGTAGAGTGCAGATACAGGGTTCCGGCTAAGTTTGGAGATGTACTCAAGGTTGTTACACTTGTCGATGAACTGCCTCTTGCCAAGATGGTGATCAGAAGCGAGGTCTACAACCCGGCCGGGGAGCTGTGCTGCAGCGGAGCAGTAACAATCGGTTTCATCGATTCGCAGACCAGACGACCGATCAGATGCCCTGAAAACTTCAAATCAGCATTTGTTGAACATTTTTAAATAATTTTGATATGTCAGTATTGTTATTTATGCCATTGACCATCGGAGTATGGGAGTGGGTTATCATTGCTCTTGTAGTACTTCTTCTATTCGGAGGTAAGAAGATTCCTGAATTGATGCGTGGTCTCGGAAAGGGTATGAAAAGCTTCAAGCAGGGAATGAAGGAAGTTGAAGAAGACGTTAAGGAAATCAAGAAAGATCTGGAGACAGAATAATAATGGAACAGTCAGGAGAGATGACCTTTTGGGATCACCTTGAAGATCTCCGTAAATGCATATTCCGTGTAATGGCTGTCTTTGCTTCCGTTACGGTATGCTTGTTCTTCTTCAAGGAATTCCTTTTTGAAGATGTTATTCTTGCGCCTTCCAGATCTGATTTCTTTCTTTACAGGCTTCTGGGGGCTGACGTTTCGATCTCTTTGGTGAACATTGAGGTCGCAGCGCAGTTCATGATACATATGAAGGTCACTTTCGTCGTTGCAATCATTGTCTGTTTCCCATATCTGATCTATGAGATATGGAAGTTTCTCAGCCCGGCTCTGTATTCAAACGAAAAGAAGGCTGTAAGCAGTGCTTTTGCATTCGCTTCCGCATTGTTCTATACAGGTGTAGCAATCGGTTATCTTCTTCTCTTTCCTTTGATGCTTAACTTCTTTGCTGGATATCAGGTAAGTCCATATGTTCCTAATACCTTTTCGTTGAGTTCATACATTTCCTTGCTGACATCAACCGTCATCACATTCGGCATTGTCTTCGAATTCCCGACAATAGTAGCCGTATTGTCGGGGTTAGGCATTCTTTCCCGGGAAAGTCTCAAAGGTTTCAGGAGATATGCATTGGTCATAGTCGTGATACTTGCTGCAGTAATCACCCCGTCCGGCGATCCTTTCTCACTTATGGTGGTTTCTGTGCCTTTGTATGTCCTGTATGAGTTCAGTATTCTCGTATGCAGGAATAAAGGCAAGGAGGAGGAATTGGAAAACTGACGTTTCTATGATATCCATTAATAATCTTACAGTCGCATATGGCGGATTCACCTTGCTGAATGAGATAAACTTTCATATCAGCGAGAGTGACAAGATAGGTCTTGTGGGAAAGAACGGTGCAGGTAAGTCCACCATTCTCAAGCTCATATGCGGTCTGCAGTCTCCAACAAACGGCAAGGTCGCCGTACCGAATGATGTGAAGATCGGCTATCTTCCGCAGATAATGGAACATCATAAGGGACGTAGCGTCATCGACGAGGCCATGACCGCCTTTTCAGATATGTTTGCCCAGGAGGACGAGCTTGAAAGGGTTACTCTTGAGCTTTCCGAAAGGACAGACTATGAGTCGCAGGCATATCAGGACCTCATCATACGTATGAACGAGATCAATGACAGACTGTCATATGCCAGATCGGACAATCCGCAGGTACAGGCAGAAAGGACACTCATAGGTCTCGGATTCAAGTATGAGGAACTGTCCCGGCCTACTGAAACCTTCAGCCAGGGATGGAACATGCGTATAGAGCTTGCGAAGATTCTGCTGTCAAAGCCGGATGTCCTTCTGCTTGATGAGCCTACCAATCATCTTGATATCGAATCCATCGAATGGCTGGAAGGTTATCTGAAAGAATACCGCGGATCTCTGGTACTCATCTCCCATGACCGTAAGTTCCTTGATAATGTCACGAACAGGACTGTTGAAATCATGGTCGGCAGGATTCATGATTATAAAGTGCCATACAGTAAATATCTGGAGCTCAGGAAGGAACGTCTGGCACAACAGCAGGCTGCATATGAGAACCAGCAGAGGATGATCGAGAAGACTGAAGAGTTCATCGAGAAGTTCAGATACAAGCCGACAAAGTCAAATCAGGTGCAGTCCAGGGTGAAGCAGCTTGAGAAACTTGAAAGGATTGAGGTGGATATTGAAGACAGATCGACTCTGGCGGTGAAGTTCCCACCGGCTCCCCGTTCAGGTGACATTGCCTATAAGGCTGTGGATATGAAGGTGGGATATGGAGAGAAGGTTGTCTTCAGTGATGCGCAGATCGAGGTCAGAAGGGGAGAGAAGGTCGCTCTGGTCGGAAGGAACGGTGAGGGCAAGACGACCCTTATGCGCGTGATAATGAATGAACTGGACCCTATGTCGGGTGATTCCAAGGTGGGATATAATGTCAATATCGGATATTATGCCCAGAATCAGGAGGACATACTTGACACGGAGGATACGGTCTTCGCTACGCTTGACAGAATAGCTGTAGGTGACATACGTATGAAGCTTCGCGACATTCTCGGTGCATTCCTGTTCAAGGGAGAGGATATCGATAAGAAGGTTGCGGTGCTCAGCGGAGGTGAGAGGGCGAGATTGGCAATGGCGAAGCTTATCCTTAAGCCATACAACCTTCTGGCGCTTGATGAGCCTACGAACCATATGGACATCAGGTCGAAGGATATACTCAAGCAGGCCCTGAAGAATTATGACGGTACTCTGATCATCGTTTCGCATGACCGAGACTTTCTTGACGGACTCGTCGACAAGCTGTATGAATTCCGTGACGGTAAGGTCAAGGAACATCTTGGAGGCGTGCAGGATTTCCTCGAGCGCAGGAAGCTCGAGAACCTTAATGAGCTTGAAAGACATTACAAGCCTGTAGAAGAGAAGCCTGTGGAAGTTGTGCAGAAGAAGGAGGAAGCAAAGCAGGAGTATCAGGCAAAGAAATATGTATCTAAAGAAGAAAAGAAGATAAGGAACCGTATCTCATTCCTGGAGAAGTGTATAGAGTCTATAGAACAGAAGATGTCGGAGATTGAGGCGGTGCTTTCAAATCCTGGTCCGGACGATGATGTGATGGAACTTACAAGGGCTTATCTTGAGAATAAGAGGGAACTTGATTTCAAGATGGCCGAATGGGAAAAACTTTGTGAACAAGTCGATATTTAAAATATATGGAAGAGAAGAAGATGCAGTATCTGTTCGGCATGCATCCGGTACTGGAGGCAGTAAGGGCAGGAAAGAAATTTGACAAAGTACTCCTGAAGCAGGGGCTTGAAGGTGTTCAGTTCAGGGAACTCATGGAATTGCTTAAGGTTAATCAGATTCCGTTTCAGTTTGTACCCGGAGAGCGTCTGAACAGGGCGGTCCGAGGATCGCATCAGGGAGTGCTTGCATATATATCGCAGATTGATTACGTTGATATTGAACAGCTTGTAAACAATGCCCTCGGACGTAGCGACAATCCGATTCTTGTGATCCTGGACGGGGTGAGCGACGTGCGAAACCTTGGAGCAATCGCCAGGAGCCTGGAATGTGCTGGAGGACACGGAATAATCGTACCGGCAAAGGGTGGTGCTGCGATCAACGCTGATGCTGTAAAGGCTTCTGCCGGCGCATTGATGAGAATGGATACCTGCAAGGTCCCTAATCTGCGCGTTGCCGCCTATTATCTTCAGCAAAGCGGATTCAAACTTATCGCCGCTACGGAAAAGACAGATAAACTGATCTACGATGTGGATATGACTGGTCCTGTGGCGATCATCATGGGTTCCGAGAGCAAAGGCATATCACAGTCGATGCTTGACCTTGCAGATGACAAGGCAGCTATCCCTATGGCAGGTGAAATAACATCCCTTAATGTATCCGTTGCTTCAGCTGTCCTTATGTATGAGGCTGTAAGACAACGAATTGCTAAATAATGTTTGTCCTTGACTCACATTGTGACACTCCCTCCCAGGTTCTTCGACTGAGGGATATGTCAAAAGATAACGACCACGCACACGTGGACTTTCCCAAGCTGAAGCGAGGGAAAGTCGACGGTGCGTTTTTCGCATTGTATATCCCGGCAAAATACGATAAGGATCCTGACACCGGTTTCGCATATGCACAAAGACTGCTTGACGGAGTGCGCAGGTCTGTTCAGGAAAATTCTCATGCTGCTGCATTATGCATCTCACGCGGTCAGGCTCTGGAAAATAAGGTGAATGACCGTTTCTCTGTGTTTTTGGGACTGGAAAACGGCTCTCCTATAGGTCATGACATGGAACGTCTCATGTGGTTTCATGATGCTGGAGTCAGATATGTGACTCTCTGCCATTCAGGACATAACCAGATATGCGATTCATGTGCTCCTTCTGGAGGAAGATGGAACGGATTGAGCCCGTTCGGAAAAGATCTGATAAGGGAAATGAACAGGATAGGGATGCTGGTGGATGTTTCCCACATATCAGATGCATCATTCCATGATGTCCTGGATACTTCGACAAGACCAGTGGTTGCCACTCACTCGTGCTGCAGGGCATTAGCGGATCATCCAAGGAACATGACGGACGATATGATAAGGATTCTCGCAGATGCCGGAGGGGTCGTCCAGATTAACTTCTATCCTATGTTCATAGATTCAGAATTCAAGCATACGCTTTTAAGTTCCGGTATAGCTGATAGGGGGGAAGCTGTTGAAAGTGAGTTTATTGCAGATCCGTCGAACTCTGTCAGGAGAGAGGCATGGAACAGAATCCAGGATGAACTTCAGGCATTGAACCGCCCTTCATTCAGAAGAATCGCCGACCATATTGACCATGTTGTGGAGATTGCAGGAGTCGACCATGTGGGTATAGGTTCGGACTTTGACGGTATTGAGGTTACTCCTGACGGTCTGGAAGATATTTCTATGATCCCTGTACTGTTTGAGGAGTTAAGAGGCAGGGGATACTCTGAATCTGATCTGGCAAAGATTGCAGGAGAGAATTTCTTCCGCATTCTGGGCTGACTTACCTTTTCTTCTGGTGCATGACGACAATCGATACTGCAGCAAGGATTATCATTATTCCGATGCATGACCTTAAATAAAGGTGCTCTCCTAGGAACAGCACGCCCAGAATGACAGCTGTGACAGGCTGAAGTGCTCCCAGAATGGATGTATGTGTCGGACCTATGCGACGGATCGCCTTTACTCCTGTGATGTTTGATACCATTGTCGCCCACAGTCCAAGTCCCAGAATATTCAGCCAGCTTCTTCCATCAGGTATCATGGACAGTCCTCCTTCGAATATAAGGGCGCAGACTATGAAGTAGATTGCGCTGAGCATCATTATCCATGTCGTGAACTTCACCACTTCAATCTTGTCAGCCCGTACCTGCTTCATTATTATATAGTAGGCTGCGAAAGAGAATGCTGATATCAGGGAGCAGGCAAGTCCCAGTCCTGTATTGCCTCCTTCCACGATGATACTGTCTCCGGAAGCGAGCAGATAGACTCCGAATATTGATGCTGCTATTGCTGTAATGTCAAGCACGGATCTTCTTTCCCCGAAAAACAACATCATGCATATCGTCACAATGACAGGATACATGAAATTGATTGTGGATGCGATGCCGCTTGATATGTTGGCGTATCCTATAAGCAGGGTTATGGAAGTGATGGAGCGCAGTACGCTTAAAAGAACGATCTTCCATAATTCATCGAAAGAGTTCAGCCGAAGACTCTTCTTTTTACAGAAGGCATATATCATGAGCACGATGCCGGCAATCAGCCATCTGTACGACAGGACATCAAAAGTAGTGAGTCCGGCAGCAAGAAGACCTAGAGTAAAAAGAGGGGAGAATCCGAACGAAGCAGACGATACGGAAGCATAAAAGACTCCATTTGTCTTGATCCTTTTCCTCTTTTTCAGGTGTTGCTCTAAAATTGTGCTCATTAATTGTGTGTCAATCAGTTATGTCTTATATAAGAATTTGTTATTGTTTACAAATATTTGCGAAACAAAAATGTTTTAGACTTAAACAAATGTGTTTTATTTGTTATTAATCAATAGCTTAATTCCTTCTTTATCTTTTTCCGTAAAATATTCAAAGCATTTGCCGCAAAACGCTCGATATTGCGTTTTCTGTCCCCTTTGAAGACCATTCTGAAGGCTTCGGTTCCCATCTGTGAGCTCACTGCAATCCATACCAGACCGACCGGCTTGCTATCGCTTCCGCCTCCCGGTCCGGCTATTCCGGAGGTTGCCACCGAGAAGTCACTGCCCGTGATTCCACGTACTCCTTCTGCCATCTTCCTTACGCACTCTTCGCTTACTGCTCCGTATTTCTCTATGATATCAGAAGGAACGCCAAGCACACCAGTCTTGACGCTGTTTGCATATGATGTCACAGATCCGAGATAGTAACCTGATGAGCCGGGAACCGATGTGAAGAGCGATGATATAAGTCCTCCTGTGCATGATTCAGCAGCACTTACCGTCTTTCCCTTTTCGGAAAGCATCCTTCCAATGCACATTTCCAGCCTGTCGTCACAATCAGAATATATGGCATCGCCGAGGATCTTCTTGAGCGAGTCGATTTCAGCATCTATCCTGGCTTCCTGCTCCTCCCTTGAACCGCCATAAATGGACAGTCTCAGGCGGACTCCAGTAAGCGCATTCGGCAGATATGCAAGATGCATGTCAGAAGGCAGGGAATCTTCCCACTGATCAAGCATCTTTGACAGTGCTGATTCTGCTATTCCGAATGTCATGACCGTCCTGTGGGTGATATCAGATATATCATAGTGTTTCCTGATATCGTCAGATATGTCCTTCAGGGCGCCCAGAGCCTCGAAAGGAACGCCTGGAAGGGAGTATAGAGTAGCCTTGTGTCCGAATCTTGCTTCAGGAAAACGGAAGACCATGACAGGAGCAGTTCCGAGCCTGTTAGGTATGACTTCGCAAGTGTCAGGAACAGATGCCTGCGCTATGTTGATATCCAGTACATCAAGACCTCTGGAGCTTAGGATCCTGTGGATTATCTCAAGCTGACGTCCGTCAGTATACCAGTTATCGGTACCGGAGAGGTCGGCAAGGGCCTTTTTGGTTATGTCGTCCTTGGTAGGTCCTAGTCCTCCTGTTACTATTACGATGTCGCTGCGCCTTAATTCAGATTCGAGATTATATACGATTTCATCATGCTCATCACCGATGGAAAGCATGCGTGTCACCTTGATTCCCAATGAGTTAAGGCTTTGTGATATATATGATGAATTTGTATCGACCACCTGGCCGATAAGGATTTCATCACCTATTGTACAGATTGATGCAGATGTCATGCTTCAAGATGCTTGATGATTCTCTTTACAAGTCCCGGACCTTCATAGATGAATCCGGAATAGATTTCAATCAATGATGCGCCGGCGTCAAGCATTGCCTTTGCATCGGCAGGGGACATGATACCCCCGACACCAACGATAGGCAGTCTGCCTTCGGATTTTTCATGGATGTAGCGCACAAGCTCGAGGTTCTTCTTATGTATTGGGGCACCAGACATACCTCCGTTGCCTATTTCTTCAATCTTTTCAGCAGAAATGCTGGTAAGTCCGTCTCTGCTTCTGGTAGTGTTTCCAGCCACGATTCCGTCGATTCCTGAACGCAGCGAGTAGTCTATGATCTCGTCAAGCTGCTGATGTGAAAGATCAGGAGACACCTTCAGCAGGATCGGACGGTATTCGTCATAATACATTCTCAGGTCCAGAAGCTTGTCTATTATGTCAGAAAGGAAGCTGATATCCTGTAAAGAGGTGAGTCCCACGACGTTAGGACAGGAGATATTGATTACAAACATGTCCACGAAGTCGTAAAGCAGGCCGAATGAGGTCTCGTAATCCTTTGCAGCCTCTTCATTGATGCTGGATGTGTTCTTGGAGATATTTGCTGCCACAATTACGTTAGGGCGCTCCTTCTTCAGATACTCTAAAGCATTCTTTACACCCTTGTTATTGATACCGTAGCGGTTGATTATTGCTCTGTCACCAGGTACACGGAAACATCTTGGCTTCGGATTGCCGTCCTGTGGCTTAGGAGTAAGAGAACCTATCTCGACAAAGCCGAATCCGAAATTTGCCATATCATTGTAGAACTCTCCGTTCTTGTCCAGACCGCCTGCCAGACCTACAGGATTAGGGAATTTAATGCCGAAGACTTCCTTTGCAAGGCCAGGAGAGTCCTTTTTGTAGATCGCGCGCATTATCGAGCCGGCAAAAGGGACATGCCGGAGGAATGACAAGGTTGAAAATAGCAGATTGTGTGCAGTTTCAGGGTTGAAACTGAATAATATAGGCTTCAGTATATGCTTGTACATGACATAATGTTTAAATCATGCAAATATACTAAAAAAGTCGCGGATTACATCTCCTGATAGGATCCGTCATCAAATAAAATAATAACTTTAGATACTTTGCGTTGATTGACAATGATTTCAGGCTCCTCATCTGATGTGACGGTTTCAATAGGGGCCTCCTTTTCTGATGCATGCTGGACAGGGGATTGTTCTTCCTCAGATTCGGGAAAGAGGCTGTCCTTATACATTTTGCCTTTACCGAACATGAGCCATTCGATGTTCAGGTCAGGGTATTTAAGCATTATCGAGCGTATGAACTCATAGCTCGGATTGTTTCGTCCGGACAATACATGGGATACGCTGGCGCGGACGACATTGATGCTGTCTGCAAATTGTGCTTGAGTAATGTTTTCTGCCGAGAGAAACTGTTTCAGGCGAGTGTTCATGTTTGTTACATTAATTATTACAAATGTAATTCAAATTAATTGAAAAAGCAAGAAGGCATGCTGTTAAGATTTGTAACCAATGGCAGGGATATAGCAGGACAAATATTAAATCTATTGTATATGTGATAGTACCTAAATATCTGAATATTAGAATAGTAAAACAAGTAAATACATTAAATAAGAGGTGTATATGCGCTGTTTTTACTCAAAATCAGTCCAAAGTATATCACTATACCAAATAACAACCTCAATTAAATGTTATTAAAATACTGAATACCAATATATAAGGGATAATCGAAAATCAATATAATAAAAGCTTATGTTACAATAATATCAGGGTACAAAATCACTCAGACGTGCTGGAATCAATGTGATAAAATTTACAACTATATACAAAATAATACAATAATGTGAATTACAAATGTAAATCCGACATCGCATCATGGATTTTTATAATATTCTATTTTTATGTACTTTTGTAACTGGATAACAGCAGAATTGTAATGATACCAGATATACGTATAGAAGACTATAACTATCCTCTACCTGACGAGAGGATCGCAAAATATCCTTTAAGCGAGCGTGATGCTTCAAAACTTCTCCTTTACCGAAATTCAACCCCTATTGAAGCAGGATTTTCTGAGATTGCAGAATTTCTGCCTGAAGGATCAATGATGGTATTCAACGATACCAAGGTCGTTCCTGCAAGACTGCATTTCCAGCGTGATACAGGTGCTCATATAGAAATTTTCTGTCTGGAGCCGGTTCTTCCGCAGGAATACGTCACTATGTTCGAAGTTACAGACAAGTGCCGATGGAAATGTATCGTGGGTAATGTAAAGCGTTGGAAGTCGGATATTCTGCATCTTTACAACCCTGACGATGATGTTGTGGTTGCTGAAATGGATCTTCGTGCAGAACTGGTGGAAAGGACTGGAGAAACGTCGGTAGTCGAGTTCACATGGTCTGACGGTGCTCCGTTCTCAAAAGTTCTGGAAGTCTGCGGTTCAGTCCCTATCCCTCCATATCTCAATCGAGAAACCGAGGAGATGGACCTGGAAAGATACCAGACACTTTATGCAAGATATCGTGGTTCAGTCGCTGCACCAACTGCTGGTCTTCATTTTACGCAGAGGATCCTGGATTCCATCAAGGCCAGGAACATAGATATTGACAATGTCTGCCTACATGTAGGAGCAGGTACCTTCCTTCCTGTAAAGAGTTCCCTTGTTTCGGAACATACGATGCATCGTGAGCCTTTTGTGGTCACCATGGATTTTCTTAAGAAACTGCTTGACCGTAAGGGAAAGCTGATAGCTGTCGGCACAACATCGGTGAGAACACTGGAATCATTATATTATGTGGGTGTGAAGTGTCTGGAGCAAGGTTGCCCTGAAGATGTCTGCCAGTGGGATCCGTATGAACGTGAATACGAGTGGTCTTTTGAAGAAGCGATATCTGCACTCATCGGATATATGTCACGACATGCGATGGACAGCATCCAGTTAGGAACAAGCATCATTATCGTGCCGGGATATAGGTTCAAGGTCGTTGATATACTGGTGACGAATTTTCACCAGCCCCAGAGTACGCTTCTACTTCTCATTTCCGCCTTTGTGGGTGGAGACTGGAAGAATATCTATGATTTTGCATTGGATAAGGGTTTCCGTTTCCTTAGTTATGGGGATAGTTCGCTTCTGTTCAGGAGGCAGTAGGGGCTAATCTTTGGTAATTCAAGTGAATTTTGTATATTTGCATAATGTACTAAAAAACAGACCATGATTGATTTATCAGAATTCGAAAGCATCAGTCCATATACGGATGAGGAAGCGGTGGTGGCTTTGGGAAAGCTTGCTGACCATCCTCTTCTCTCACAGTTTTCATGCAAGTTTTTCCCGGAGCAGAATCCTGACTTTCTGAAAGGCATACTCAAGAACCTGAAGTCCATAGATGAGTTCCAGGTGCTGGTAATGTCAAAGTTCGTAGAGTGGGTTCTTGAGCAGACAGTGACTAATTTCTCTTACGACGGCATCTCAAACATAGATCCTGAAAAGAGATTCCTTGTTCTCTCAAACCATAGGGATATCATACTCGATCCTGCAATCACACAACTTGTACTTTTCCGCAATAACATTCCTTTGACAGAGATTGCTGTAGGTGACAATCTTGTATCAAGCACTACAATAGAATATCTTCTCCGTTCAAACCGAATGATCAAGGTAATCCGAGGCATTACAGCACGCGAGCTCTACCTTTCTTCTCAGATGCTGTCGAAATACATAAGGCTCAATATCACAAACCAGCGTAGTTCGATATGGCTGGCCCAGAGACAGGGACGTACCAAGAACGGTTATGATACTACCGAGCAGGGACTCCTCAAGATGCTGGATATGAGCGGAACATCTGATTTCCAGAGGAACTTTGAAGAGCTCAATATCATCCCTATGAGCATATCATACGAGTATGAGCCATGCGATATCCTGAAGGCACGTGAGAACCTGATTTCACGTACTCAGAAATATGTTAAGGCTGAAGGTGAGGACCTGAACAGCATACTTGTAGGAATACAGCAGCCAAAAGGCAACGTTCATCTCAACATCGGCACTCCTCTTACATCTGAAGAGATTGCAGAGGCTGCTGCATGTGACAAGAACGACCGTTACCAGAGCATAAGACACGCTGTTGACAGACGCATTATAGAAGGATACAGACTCTGGAAGAACAACTACGTCGCATACGACATGCTGAACCAGTCTGATAAGTATTCAGATCATTATGAACAGGCTGATATAGAGAAGTTCACCGCTTATATGCAGAAGCAGCTCGCTACTGTAGAACCGGAGCTTGACAGAGAGGAGCTCAAGACATTGTTCATTGAGATCTATGCAAATCCGGTTGTTACGAAGGAACTTCTTGAAAAGGAGAAGATGACAGGAGAGACCCTGTTCTGATATATTCAGATACAAGAAAGAAGCAGACCAATTGGTCTGCTTCTTTCTTGTATCTAAGAGTTTATTATTTTGACATCGAGTTTCTGATATGGGAAGTTTATTCCGTTCTTTGGGAATTCTACATATATCTTCTCGTTCATATCGAACTTTACAGGCCAATATTCTGTTTTGTTCACCCAGACTCTGGCTACAATCTGTATGCTGCTTGCCGCTAGCGAACTGAGCCCTATGAATGGATCAGCCGGGGCTCCGGTTGCCACGGAAAGAATTCTGGAATCAGCTTCAATGAGATCCTGAAGAAGAGCTTTTGTCTTTTCCACGTCTGTTCCGTACTCGACGTCAATCAGCCACTCGACTCTTCGAACCTTGTTGCTTGAGAAGTTGTTTATTGTTCCGTTCGAAAGTGCTCCGTTGGGAATGATGATTGTCCTGTTGTCTGTTGTAGTGAGTTTTGTGCTGACTATGTTGACTTCAGTCACTGTTCCTTCAAATTCTTCGTACTGGATATAGTCACCGGATCTGAATGGACGGAAGGCAAGTATCATTATACCACCTGCGAAATTCTGTACGGTTCCGTTCAACGCCATACCGATTGCCATGCCTCCGCCTGCAAGAAGAGCCGCAATTGATGTGGTATCTATTCCTAATGCTCCGACGGTCGTTATTATGAGCATTATGGTCATAGCTATACCTAGAATGCTCTGGATGAACGATGCTATTGCCGGGTCAGTTTCACGTCTGTCGAAGATCTTCTTGACGACTTTTTTGATCTTTCTGATTATCCAGATACCCAGAGTGTATATCAGAATGGCAGCAAGAACCTTGAGACCAAAGGCAAGTGCCTTGTCCATCAAGTCGGATATCAGTACATCTGCAGGTGTATTTGCAAGCTTCTCGGCAACGACTGCCAGTTCGGACTGAATCTGTGTAAGGGTGTCTGTTGGGTGTTGTGCTGCTTCAGTCATTTGTTTAAATATTTGATATGAGGTACCACATATAAGCGGATTCCATAAGAATTAGGATGATGCCTTCTACTCTGTCCAATGTCTTCTTCTTGAAGAGGTATGCACTCAAGAGTATGAATACCGTACATATTAATACTGCTCCCAGGTCAACTGTTGTCATACCTCCGAATGACAGAGGAGATATCAGAGCCGATCCGCCAAGAATCAGCAGGATATTGGAGATATTCGAACCAAGAATATTACCAAGCGCAAGCTGTCCACGTCCTTTGAGGGCAGCAACTACACATGTTGCAAGTTCAGGCATGGATGTACCGGCTGCCATGACCGTTATGGCTATGAACTTGTCCGACACTCCGAACATCTGGGCAAGGGAAGTTGCGGAGTTGACGAATAGTCTTCCTCCTATAATCAGTGATGCGAGGCCTCCGATTACCATGATAGCGGATATGATGCCGCTCCTGACCACTATTCCTTCATCGTTCTCATCCGCGTCTCCGTTGTCTGACCTGAATGATGACCATAGGTACCATGCGAATATCGCGAGAAGGACGAGTCCGTCGATTCTGCTGAGTCTGTCTTCGCCGATTCCTAAAAGAGTATAGTTCATTCCCAGAAGGATGAGCAGGAGAGTCACGATTATGTTCAACGGGATATCTTTCTTCAGATTGCTTCGCGTGATAGCAAGTGGGGCAATGACGGCTGTAATACCCAGTATCAGCATGGTGTTGAATATATTTGAACCGACAATGTTTCCTATTGCCATGTCTGCCTTGCCCTGGAAAGATGCCAGAAAACTCACGACCATTTCCGGGGTGGATGTGCCTATGCCTACAATCGTGAGACCTATGACGAATTCGCTGATGCCAGACTTCTTCGCTATGCTGGATGAGCCGTCGACAAGATAGTTCGCGCCAAACAGTATAAGGAGAAGCCCCCCAAGGAGTATAAGTGTCTGTATGAATATGTCCATTTCTAAACAGATTGATAAAAACATCCGACAAAGTTATAAATTTCCATGGAAATACTCTATATTTGTTTTCATACAAATGACCCTAAGATGAGACGTATCCTCTTTTTAATTGCATTTATTCTGACGCAGTCAGCTTTTGCCGCTGATACTTTATCTGTAATATACCGCATCCGTCTGGACAGCGATATAGACAAGGCGGCTCAACGTCTGGTCACGCTTGGACTTGAGAAGGCGGATAAAGCCGGTGCGGATTTCGTTTTGCTGGATATAGATACCTATGGTGGGGCAGTCGATGCCGCGGACAGCATCAGATCTGCCATTCTACGGTATGAAAAACCTGTAGCTGCCTACGTCAACATGCAGGCGGCATCAGCCGGCGCGCTCATAAGCATTGCATGCGATTCCATATATATGAAGACGGGAAGCTCGATCGGTGCCGCCACTGTCGTGGACCAGTCAGGAAATGTAATGCCTGACAAGTATCAGTCCTTCATGCGCGGAATGATGCGTTCTACAGCACAGGCCACAGGACGTGATCCACATATTGCAGAGTCTATGACGGATACAGCGAATGTGCTTACCCTTACACCTGCGGAAGCAATCGAAGTCGGATATTGTGAAGGAATCTATGAGACCATTAATGAAGCAGCAAGTGCGATGACCGGGGGTAATGCATTTGTAGTCAAGAGTATGGATGATGATATGACATGGCTTGAGAAATTGATCCAGTTCCTTCTGAACCCGCTACTTCAATCAATATTCATGATGATGATCATAGGTGGAATCTTTGTGGAGATCAGGACTCCCGGCATAGGTCTGCCTTTGATAACCGCAATTGTCGGAGCGTTGCTGTATTTTGCACCAGGTTATCTAGGCCATCTGGTTTCATATTGGGAGATTATACTTTTTGTTGTCGGAATGATCCTTATCGGCATTGAAATATTCGTAATTCCTGGCTTCGGGGTTGCCGGCATCACTGGAATCATTGCCGTGATTGTTTCCCTGGCGTTTGCCTTGGTGGACAATGTTGAACTGTTCCATTGGGACGGAACGTTGAATCTTCAGCCGATAATACAGCCTTTAGGTATCGTGATCATTTCTGCTGCAGCAGCTATATTCGGTTCCGTATGGCTTGTCAGGAAACTGTATGCAACCCCTTCCTTCGATAATATTGCCTTAAGGCAGGAAATGAAATCCGAAGATGGCTTCAGTGGAGTTGTCACAGGACTGGAATCCCTTGTAGGAGAGCCTGTAGTGGTATTCACAGACATGCGTCCTGGAGGTAAGGTCAAGACTACAGACGGCCGCATTCTTGAAGCGACTCTCAAATTCGGCGGGTTTGCTGCAAAAGGGGAGACCCTTAAGGTCCTTGCCGCGGAGCAGGGCAGACTCTACTGCGACAGACTCTAGCTGTGCTTTTACTATGTATCTGGTTTATCTGCGTTTGAGAGCGACTACATTCTCGACATGGTGAGTGTGTGGGAACATGTCTACAGGACGTACAGCAGTTATCACATAGTCCTTGCACAGGATTTCAAGGTCACGGGCCTGTGATGCCGGATTGCAGCTTACATATACCATGCGGTCTGGTGCTGCATTAAGGATCACCTGTGCTACATCCGGGTGGATGCCGGCTCTAGGAGGATCAAGTATTATCACATCCGGACGTCCGTGCTGTTCCACGAATGCATCTGTCAGAATGTCCTTCATGTCTCCTGCATAGAAATCGCAGTTCGTGATGCCGTTGTTTGCAGCGTTGATTCTTGCATCCTCAATTGCCTCAGGTACATATTCGATTCCGATTACCTTGGATGCCTGACGTGATACGAACTGTGCGATCGTACCTGTGCCTGTATAAAGGTCATATACCACTTCAGACCCCGTCAGGGCTGCATATTCGCGTGCGACACTATAGAGTTTATAAGCCTGTTTCGTATTTGTCTGATAGAATGATTTCGGACCTATCTTGAACTTCAGGCCTTCCATATATTCATATATGGCGTCCTCTCCCTTGTACAGTACGCATTCCTGATCCGAAATGGAGTCATTGGGCTTGCCGTTGATCACATAATAAAGGGATGTGATCTGCGGAAAGGCTTCTGCAACTGCATCCAGCAGAGCAGTGCGCGCCTCTGCATCCTCATGGTAGAAGCATATTATGAGCATCACGTTACCCTCTTCTGTGGTACGTATGAACATATTGCGCAGGAATCCGACATGGTCGCGGATGTTGAAGAATGTAAGTCCGTGGTCGAGGGCGTACTTCCTGATGAAGAGACGGATCGCATTTGAGGGTTCAGGCTGAAGATAGCAGTGTTCTATGTCAAGAACCTTGTCAAAGAAACGGCCCACATGAAATCCTAGACCATATTTATCCTGCTCGGACAGCGCATCAGCATTCTCGTCGTCAAATATCCATCTGCGCTGGGAGAATGTAAACTCCAGTTTATTACGGTAATATGTCGTCTCATCTGAAGGAACGATAGGGGAGATTTCAGGTACGTCCAGATGACCTATGCGGACTAGCTGGTCATATACCTGCTGCTGCTTTGCCTGAAGCTGCATTTCGTAAGGGAGCGGCTGCCATTTGCAGCCTCCGCACACTCCGAAATGCTTGCAGAACGGCTCCAGACGATGCTCCGAAGGCTTTACCATGCGAAGGATGTTGCCTTCCATGTAGTTCTTTTTCTTTTTGGTGACCTTGACGTCCACAACGTCTCCTGGTACCGCAAACTGTACGAACAGAACTGTACCGTCGATTCTTGCCAATGCTTTTCCTTCTGCCGCCACGGCTTCAATGGTGACGTTCTCCAATATGATTTCCTGCTTCTTTCTAGCCATATTTACGAAACTTTCAATTTGCATTTGTACAATGCCTGCGAGATGTTGATCATGAAGTCTCCCATCTTCTCCAGTTCGGAAACGATATCCATGTAGTATACGCTGGTCTGGTAGTTCTTTCTGTTGTCCTCGAGGCTGTTGATCTCTTCGTCACGGAGATTGTCACGGAGAACGTTGATTCTGTCTTCTGCAGCATATGCATTTGAAATCTCCTCAAGTTCACCTCTTTCTGCCAGATTAAGGTTGATGATCAACACGTTATAGGCATTGTCCACAAGATCTACCATGGCATTGAGCCTCTTGACGGTATCCTGATCAAATGACTTGTTATGGATGTTTCTGCGTGACAGGATTCTGCTGATGCTCTCACCGGAGTCTCCAAGTGACTCAAGTTCACCGATGATCTTGTACATAGCCTTGATCTTGTACGATGTGTTTTCACTGATTTCGCCTTCTGAAACTGCATTAAGGAATGTTGCGATCTCGTATTCGATTCTGTCGGAGATTTCTTCATACTTGACAAGTTTTCCTCTCAGTTCTTCGAACTTGTCTGTTTCCGTCTCATTTATTGCAGCTCTTGCATAGCCAAGACCGTTTCTTGAAATCTGGGCGAAATGTATGATCTCCTTGATGGCCTGTTCTGTTGCCAGTTCCGGCGTTGCCAGAGGACCTGCATTGATGTATTTGAGTCTGTATGGCTTTTCTTCCTTATTTTCAGGCTGCTTGACAAGTTTGGTTACGATGTTTGCGATAAGTCCGGTGAACCATACAAGTACAAGAGTATTGATGAGGTTGAAGAGTGTATGGAGCATTGAAAGACCGTATAGTGCAGCAGTGCCGCTTGCTCCGTCCGGTTCTGTAACACTAAATCCATTTGCGGCTGGATTAGGGAAGCCCAAGAGTTCAATGATCTTGCCTACCAATCCGAGGAACGGTCTGAACAATATCAGTGCCCATATTACGCCGAATACATTGAATATGGTATGCGACAGGGCAGCGCGCTTTGCGGAAGGATTTCCCACAGATGCCGCTATGTTTGCCGTAATTGTCGTACCGATATTTTCTCCAAGTACCATAGCACATGCCATCGGGAAGGGAATCCATCCCATGCTGAGCATGATGAGGGTGATTGCCATGGTTGCGGACGAAGACTGAAGTATAAGAGTAAGTACAGTTCCGACTCCCAGGAAGATAAGCACGGACCAGAATCCGTGACCTGACCACTGTCTTACGAATTCCAGGACCTCCGGTGTCTGCTTCAGATCAGGAACTGATTCCTTCATGAATGAAAGTCCGAGGAAGAGAAGTGAAAATCCTACAATAAGTTCTCCGATGTTCTTGTTCTGGTTTTTCTTTGAATTCGAGAAAAGGAAGCCGAGGAGCATCAGCGGAACTGCAAGAATCGATATATCCGCCTTGAATCCGAGCAGAGAAACCATCCATGCCGTGATGGTAGTACCGATATTTGCTCCCATGATGACTCCGATCGCCTGGACGAGTGTCAGAAGTCCCGCATTCACGAAACTTACGACCATAACCGTTGTAGCTGAAGAGGACTGGATGAGGGCAGTGATGCCGACACCGGTCATGACTCTCTTGAACGGATTTGAAGTCATTGCAGAAAGAAAACCTCTCAATCTGTCACCGGCTGCTTTCTGAAGTCCTGCGCTCATAAGGTTCATTCCATAGAGGAACATTCCCATGGCGCCGAATAAAGTAAAAAACTGAAGAATACCCATATCTAAGTGTAGATTACTGATTTGTGGCAAAAATAGCCCCTTTGGTTTTATTTTGCAATCGACACCAGATTAAATTATTGTTAAAAGAGTGCTCTTCGATACACCAAGTTAATATAATATAAACAAGAAGGTTCCTATTTATATTATTATGGGAACTTGACTTAAATAGGAACTTATTCAATAGCATATAACGTAATAAACTGAAGGTTAGACAAATACTGCAATCACACATCCATTAATAGTTCCTATTTCTTTTGTATTCTGAAGCAAAATCCATTTATAC
>JAZNAW010000007.1:0-2275 GCA_045586745.1 Candidatus Cryptobacteroides sp. | reverse complement strand
GATCCTACACCGGATCTTTACGGAGGTTTCGGTACTTCGATCGACTATCGCGGCCTTGACTTCTCGGTGGCTTTCACATATTCAATCGGCGGTCTTGCTTATGACTCCGGATATGCAAGCTACATGGCTTCCCCTACAAATACAGGCGGCGGAAAGAACTTCCACAAGGATATCCTGAATTCATGGACGCCGGAGAACAGGAATACTGACATTCCAAGATTCCAGTACAATGACCAGTATACCGCAGCTTCTTCGGACAGGTTCCTTGTAGACGCAAGCTACCTCAACATCCAGAACGCCCAGATCGGATATACCTTCCCTGAAAGAATGACAAGGAACATGTATCTGAGCAGGCTCAGGGTATATGTCGCATGCGACAACATCTGGTACTGGTCTAAGCGTCAGGGTCTTGACCCTCGCCAGAGCTTCACAGGTGCTACAAGCAACGCGATGAACTCTCCTGTAAGGACGATTTCAGGCGGTTTCAACATCACTTTCTAAAGGAATACGTAACATGAAGAATATACTTATCAAATCAATTGCAATACTTTCTGCAGCTTTCATTGCCGCAGGATGTATCGAAGAGACCTTCCCTACAGGAAGCACAGTCACTTCAGAGCAGCTTGAGGCATCTCCCAATGCGCTCCAGTATCTGGTGAACGGTATTCCTTCTGCAATGATGGCTTCGGGTACTGCAGGCTATGCATCTGCATACGGATACCATGCCGACTTCGGTCTTCCGGGAATCCACCTCATGACCGAGTCCATGCTTGAAGACTTCACCATCAGCGGAGAGCTCGGATACTTCTGGTTCGGAGCATTCTTCCAGAACACTGCGATGGGTGCGGATTACATCTACCCTGCATATTTCTGGGACTGCTACTACGGCTGGATCAAGCTTGCCAACGACATCATCGCAAGAGCCGGAGAGGTTACTGACGAAACAGACCAGACCGTGATCAACGCACTCGGCCAGGCATACGCATACAGAGCTATGTGCTACCTCGACCTGGCACGTCTCTATGAGCCTAAGGACAACAAATATGCTCCTGTAAGCGAAGATATCAAGGGTCTTACAGTTCCTATCGTTACAGAGGCTACTACCGAGGAGATCGCAAAGTACAATCCAAGGGCTGACCGCGAGCAGATGTACGACTTCATCTTCTCTGACCTTCAGATGGCGGAAAAGTACCTTAGCGCAACAGACAATTCATACACGAACCCTACGCTGGGCGCCGTGTACGGAATGTATGCAAGAGCATATGTTGAACTTGGTGCAGCTGATGACAAGATCGACAGGAACGCTTATGAGAAGGCATACGAGTATGCTGACCTTGCCATCAAGACCAGCGGAAAGACTCCTCTGACATGGCAGCAGTGGATGGACCCTCAGACAGGATTCAACAGCGGAAACTCGAACAACTCATGGATATGGGGACTTACCCTTTCTGTCGAGAACGCTTCGAACATCATCACAAATGTCGCCCACCTCGCTCCTGAGGCAGTGTGGGGATATTCGATCCTCTCGCTTCCAAGCGTGAACAAGGCTCTGTATGACAGAATCAGCTATGACGACTTCAGAATAATGTCGTGGCTCGACCCTGAATACACATGGCATCCTGGACATGAGAACTACAATCCTTCAAACAGCTATCAGTTTGCCGGAATGGATGACCCGCTTGCGGGATTCGAACAGTGGAACATATATACTGCATATGATTACTTCCTGTCTCAGGGAGCTGCTCCATATGTGAACCTCAAGTTCCGTCCGGCTGGCGGACAGTGCGTGGAGTATACTGAAGGAAACGTTGCAGACCATGTCCTGATGCGTGTCGAGGAAATGTACTTCATCCGGATCGAGGCTGCGCTCCGCAAGAAGACAGCGAGCGGACTTGACGCTGCGAAGAAGCTCCTCAACGAGTTCATGCAGACCTACCGCTACAGCAGCTACGACTGCAGCAGCATCACATCGGAGACTGCCTTCATCCAGGAGATGATGCTCCAGAAGAGGATCGAGTTCTGGGGAGAGGGTATCCTCTTCTTCGACTACAAGCGTCTGAACCAGGGAATCACCCGCGGATACAATGGTACCAACTTCCCTGCAGTGGCAAGGTTCAACACCGATGGCCGCTCGCCGCAGTGGAATGTAGTGATCACAAGGTCGGAGTATCAGTCAAACACTGCACTGAACCAGGAACTCAACAACCCTGATCCTACCGAACTTCTTGTTCCATGGTCAGAATAATCTAAAAGGATATGATGAATATGAAGACAA
>JAZNAW010000006.1:0-2234 GCA_045586745.1 Candidatus Cryptobacteroides sp. | reverse complement strand
ACCCTTACGACAGGCGAATACGCAAAGGACACGCACTTCCACCTTGTGATCCAGCAGTCGCACAATCCTAGCGCATTCGCGAATGTGCCTGGTATCGTGGCTGTGGTAGGTGCCGTATGGCTTACAAACCTCGGCTACTGGGGATTCAACCAGTACATCATCCAGAAGGGTCTTGCTGCAAAGAGCGTCAACGAGGCGCAGAAGGGTCTCGTGTTCGCAGGTCTCCTCAAGCTCGTGATTCCTTTCATCGTGGTGCTTCCTGGCGTATGCGCATACTACATGACCCAGCATGCTGACCAGTTCGCAATGCTCCAGGGCTCGATCAATGTGGCCGACGACGCTTATCCTTGGCTCATCCGCAACTTCGCACCTCCTGTAGTGAAGGGCCTTTCATTCGCAGCTCTTGCTGCAGCGATCATCTCATCGCTTGCTTCGATGTTCAACTCTACATCGACCCTCTTCACAATGGATATCTACAAGAAGTACATCAACCCTGAAGCAGGCGACAGGAAACTCGTGAACGTAGGCCGTCTTACTTCCCTTACAGCTCTTGTAATCGCCGCTATCGCTGTGAAGCCTCTCCTCGGAGGTCTCGACCAGGCTTTCCAGTATATCCAGGAGTATTCAGGATTCATCTATCCGGGTATAATCGTAGTATTCGGCCTCGGTCTTCTCTGGAAGCGTGCTTCCAACAAGGCTGCCGTATGGACCGCAATCGCTACCATTCCTCTCGGAATCCTCTTCAAGGTATGTCTTGGCGACGTTGCCTTCCAGCTCAGAGCCGGCTATATCTTCATCATCCTCGTAACAATGTTCGTGATCATCTCTCTGATCGACAAGAAGTTCGTTTCATGCGAGCTTCCTGAGCAGAAAGACAGGAACACCATGATGAAGTGGGCGAAGATCATCGGCGGTGCAGGCGTGTTCTTTATCGTCGCTGCCGCTGTCGTGACCATCTGGGGTGCATGCCTTCCTGAGACTGCAACTCCTGAGAACAACTTCATAGCATACCTCAACGACATCGGATTCCAGGCATTCTTCTTCTTCGGAGTCCTCGTAGGATGCAACGCTGTATGGCTCTGGTCAGACGCAAATGACAAGAAGATGGATGTGAAGGCGCTTCCTATCGACCTCAAGCTCTTCCACACAAGCAAGGAATATGCATGGGGAGCCCTTGCAATCGGCGTCATCACTCTGATTCTCTACATAACTCTTTGGTAATATGCTGGAAGAACTGAAAGCTAAAGTATGCAAGGCCAACCTCGAGCTCGTCGAGCATGGCCTTGTGATATTCACTTGGGGAAACGTGTCTGCAATAGACCGTGAAACAGGTCTTGTAGTCATCAAGCCAAGCGGCGTGTCATATGACAACATGAAGCCGGAAGACATGGTAGTGGTCGACCTTGACGGCAATATCGTCGAGGGAGACCTCAACCCATCTTCCGACACTCCGACCCACCTTGCCCTCTACAGGGCATGGCCGGAGATCGGTGGTGTGGTGCATACCCATTCTACATATGCAACGGCATGGGCTCAGGCCGGAAGGGACATCCCTAACATCGGCACGACCCATGCGGATTATTTCCATAAGGCCATTCCATGCACCGAAAGCATGACTGAGGCAGAGGTTAAGGGCGCATATGAGCTCGAGACCGGCAATGTCATCATCAAGCGTTTCGAGGGCATGAATCCTGTCCATACTCCGGGTGTCCTGGTAAAGAACCACGGTCCTTTCTCATGGGGCAAGGATGCATTTGACGCAGTCCACAATGCTGTTGTCATGGAGCAGGTGGCCAAGATGGCGTACATCGCATATGGAGTAAATCCGAATCTGACGATGAATGACCTTCTCATCGAGAAGCATTTCAACCGCAAGCATGGTCCGAATGCTTACTACGGACAGAAAAAGAAATAACGCTAAACTGATATAACATCATGATCAAAGCATTTGAAAATCACGAAATATGGTTCGTAACAGGAGCTCAGCTCCTTTACGGAGGCGATGCAGTGGTACAGGTAGACGGCCACTCTTCAGCAATGGTAGACGGAATGAACGCTTCCGGCCTTCTTCCTGTCAAGGTTGTATATAAAGGTACAGCAAACTCTTCTAAGGAAGTGGCTGACCTCATGACTGCTGCAGAAGCAGACAAGAAGTGCGTCGGTGTGATCACATGGATGCATACATTCTCTCCTGCAAAGATGTGGATCCACGGTATGCAGATCCTCCGCAAGCC
>JAZNAW010000005.1:0-13096 GCA_045586745.1 Candidatus Cryptobacteroides sp. | reverse complement strand
TCCACAATTGATTCCGCTTCTGGCAGCAAAAGATTCTGAAACTGCAAGCTGATAACGGTCTTCAAGCCCTTTCAAATCTCCAGTGATAACAGACGTCGGGAAGAAATCAAAGAACTCATTGTCAACAACCATCTTTTGAATGGGGAAGGATTCCTGTTTGAAATAGACGGGAGTTTCATAACGATAGTTATATGCGAGAAACTGCGTGACAGCCGTGATATCCGGTTCTGAATTCCTGATTTGCTCCGCAAGGCCCCAGGTTGTTTCCTGAGATTCACTTAATAGGCAAACTTCATAGATTTGACGCCAATTAGGATGACTGTGATCAATGTTCCATCGTACACCCATGAAACTCAGCAACGGAAGAATGAAGGCTAGCGACAAACTGAGTCCAATTACCTCAATCAGGTAATAGAACTAGTTCCGAAAAACAAATGTGAAGAAACTGCGCATGTATAAGTCTAGTCGTTAGTGTATAGTTTCTTTACATACTTTACAAAATATGTAAAGCAGGATGAATTGGAATTTAAGTGCAAGTCTATTTCTTGTGTCCTGGTCCTTCCGGGAACCAGCCTTTGCGGACACGCTCCCGCTGATGAATCACTTCCAATATGCTCCAGAAAGAAGAGAAAGCAACAACTCCAAGAATCGTTGACCATATAAGATGACTGACCATTATTGATGCAATGCCGAGCAGAATACCTGCTATTGCGAATAATATCCAGCTTTTAATGCCGATGTAGTATTCTGCTTTGATGACAAGCGGATGAAATAATCCTATTATAAGGAACGTGGATAGTCCTACAAGAAGTCCGGTGAAGTTCATGGTAAATTTATATTTTCATGTGTAAAGTTATATGATGTTGAATGAAATTGCAAGTCGGTAGAGACCTACAAGACCTGAGAAAAGATTCTGGCGAATGATTCTTTCGCTTTTTCTATGCGAGGTCGCTTTTCCCATTCTTCAGGGATTACCTCTTCACAATCTTTCAGGTCACGAATGAAAATGTCCCGCTGCTGAACTGCCAAATCAGAATCATACATGAAGGAATTTATCTCGAAGTCCTGCTCGAATCCCCTGAAATCAATGTTCGTAGATCCGATTGTGACAAAGCTGTCATCGATGACAAGTGTCTTAGCATGCATATATCCTTTTCTGTAAAAATAAATCTTCATTCCTGCAGCCAACGCATCCGCGATATGGAATCATTATTCTGACATCCACTCCGCTTAGGGCTGCGTTCTGCATGACACGCATCAGAGGTTCCGGAGGTATGAAATACGGTGACTGCAGATAAGTATAACTGCGGGCAGAAGCAATGGCAGTCATATATGCCTGCATCATTATATTCCATCTGTCCATCGAGCCACCTGTGACTATCTGCATCAGAGTATCGCCGCAAGGATGGTTGTATGGATACATTACATCAAGATCGGGATCATCTCCTTTGGTAAACTTCCAGTCCGTGAGGAAAGATGTCTGAAGTTCCGATACTGCAGGACCGGTTATCCTGATATGCGTATCACGCCAGATTCCCCATTTCAGGCCTTCTGCGTATCTCTGTGCCACATTCATTCCTCCCATATATCCGATCTTGCCATCTATCACAACCACTTTACGGTGATTGCGGGAATTATAGTCGCGTGAGAGAATGGGCAGAAAGATCCTTATGAATCCTCTGACCTGAATACCATGTTCTCTGAGTATCCTGTAGAATCGTCTCGGAACCATCATATTGCCGGCCTCATCATAAATCAGCCGCACCTGCACACCTTCTTCTGCCTTGCGGATCATTGCTTCTGCAACCTTCCTTCCTGCGGTGTCGTCCTCAAACTTGAAAAACAGTATATTTATATGATGTCTGGCATTTTCGATGTCGCTCACAAGCCGGTCAGACATGGTTGTGAAGTCCGTCATTATCTCCACATCGTTGCCGGAAAGAGGATAGGCCCTGTTCGCTTGATGCAACATGGTAGCCAACGGTCGGTGTCTCTTAGGAATATCACTTATATCATCACGCTGCATTGTTTCTGTCATGCCTTTGAGCCGGTCATATTCTTCTTTTCTGATCAGCCTCCTATGCCTGTTGTCCATACCAAACGAGATATATAGAATGATACCGATGAATGGCATGAATATAAGAGCCATACACCAGGCAATAGTCTTGACCGGATTCCTGTTTTCGGTAATTATCACTAAGATTGTTCCGAGAACAACCGTCAGAATGAATATGTATTTCAAAGTCATATCAGTCTCTCTTTGGCACACATAAGAAGACCGCCATAACAGCCAATAAAAGCAATTACAGCGGTCTCTATATTGATTTCTATATCGCCTATGAACGTGATGTAAAGCCCGTTTTAACGAAATTAAAACACCGTTCAAATATCTGGGCTCAAATGTAAAGCAAACGTAAAGCAATGTCACATTTCGTTTCTTACCCCTTATACCTGAAGGGCTGTCCTTCCGGAGGATAGTCAGTAAACTTTCCAACCTACTTTGCATTTAATAGGCTGTGTCAGTTTAGGGAATGAAAGTGATACAGCTGTGGACGAAATCATGGGAATCCAGGAAAAACGAAGGATCTGTGACAGATTCGGCTTAATATCTGTCACAGATCTGAGAAGTTATGGGAATTCTCTGGTATGAATCGATTTGAAAGATCCGTTGCTTTTACTATATTTACACGATGAATCGGAGGTTGCCGGTTCTGCATAAACCAATAAAAAACAACAGTCATGAAACTGAATCTGACACTTGGGCTGATCGTTGCAGCAGCTGCCCTTGTTTCGTGTGTGGGCAACAGTCAGGCTGGAGTTCTTGCCGAGCCGACCAGCGCCACTACTAATTTTCCTGGATCGGAGTATCCGAAAATCAATCCTGACCTTTCTGCGGTTTTCCGCAATGACTTCCCTGAGGCATCTTCGGTGTCTGTCAATGTCGGCGGCAAGACATATGATATGACGAAAGGGAAGGACGGCATATGGGAGGTGACGACAGACCCTCTTGTGCCTGGTTTCCATTATTATACCATGACAAAGGACGGGCAGCGTATATCAGACCCTAACAGCCGTCAGTACTTCGGTTCCTTCTACTGGTCAAGCGGTATCGAGGTCCCCGAAGCCGGGGTGGATTACTATCTAGAGAAGGATGTACCGCATGGCTCGATAGAACTTGTAAGATATGATTCAAGGCTGACAGGAGCCGTGAGGACATGCTATGTATATCTCCCTCCGCAGTATGCTTCAGAGCCGGACCGCCGTTTCCCTGTTCTTTACCTTATGCATGGTGCCGGTGAAGATGAGACCGGATGGGCGAGCCAGGGTATGATGGGCAACATCATGGACAACCTGATTGCAGCAGGAGAGTGTGAGCCGATGATAATCGTCTGCGAGCATGGCGTGGCGAATCTTGCCGGTGCCGCGCCGGCAGGCGGTTTCAACCTTTTCAACTTCGACGCATTCGAGAAGGTGATGGTCGAGGAGACCGTGCCGGTGTTCGATGCCCGTCTGCGTACGATCGCAGACCGGGATCATCGTGCCATCTGCGGTCTTTCGCTCGGAGGATTCCAGTCATATACGATCGGTCTGAACCATCCGGAACTGTTCGGATGGATCGGCGGATTCAGCGGTTCAGGACGTGGACCTAACGACCGTCGTGACGCGGAGATGTATCCGGAATCACTCAACGATGACTACCACCTCTTCTATATCAGCATAGGTACGGACGAGCCTGCCGGTATGTATCAGGGAATCTATGATCTGCATGTGGCACTGGACAGTCTTGGTGTAGAACATGTCTACTATGAGTCACCGGGCACAGGACATGAATGGCTGACCTGGAGACGTTCTCTCCACCAGTTTGCTTCGATGCTCTTCCGCCTGTAGAACTACTCATGGTATCATATCCCGTCGGCACATGATAAAAGTCTTTTGTGCGCCGACGGGATTCTTGTATTGTCTCTGCACGGATTTTGTCTTTTACGGATGAGACAATTGAGAATTATGAGTAGTGAGAATTTCCTGTTGAGGTCACGATATGACGGTCTGGATATCAGCCTCCTTGTGACTACGCCTGAATCAGAGCAGGTCGCTGTGCTTCAGATAGCGCATGGGATGCGCGGATGCAAGGAACGCTTTCTTCCGTTCATGAGATTCATGGCGGAACATGGTGTCGTTTGTGTTGCCAACGATCACCGCGGTCATGGAGAGAGCGTCAAGGCTCTCTCCGACCGCGGATACATGTATCCTGGCGGATATGTCGCCCTCGTCGAAGACATGAAGATGGTTACAGATTGGGCACATGAGAGGTTCCCCGGGCTTCCTGTATATCTTCTTGGACACAGCATGGGGTCTCTTGCAGCAAGGACATACATGAAGACTCATGATGATTCGGTTTCCGGGCTCTTTGTGTGCGGCAGTCCTAGTCGACCTCCTATGGCTTCCGTCATGCTTCCGCTCCTGCGTCTGCTTTGTGTGTTCCGGGAAGGGCGTTTGAGAGTCGGAGGGTTACAGAATCTTGTTTCATGGCTATATAACAGAAGGTTTTCCGCCGAAGGAAAGAATGCCTGGACTTGTTCGGATGCATCTGTCCGCAGGGATCTTGCAGCTGATCCTTCGTGTTCATTTGACTTTACCGCCAATGCGATGTATGCGCTAATGTCGATGATGCGTGAGACATATTCACGGCATGGGTGGAAAGTGACGAATCCGGATGTTCCTGTGTATTTCGTTTCCGGTGACGATGACCCATGCATGCGTGGCGAGGCTGCTTTCCATGCGGCCGCCATACACCTGACTGATATGGGATACACTAATGTCACCTCTGCGCTCTATGCCGGAATGCGCCATGAGGTCTTGAATGAAACAGGGAAGGAGATGGTATGGGAAGACATTCTGTCCCATATGTCAGGCCCAAAGTGAAATAGATTTTGCATATAATGAACCTATAGTGTTAAGATTACCGACAAATTATAAGTATATTTGTTCTGTAATTAATGACACTACCATGAAAAGATTGTTTTCCTTTGTGTGCGCAGCAGCATTTCTAGCGTCTTGCGCATCAGGGCCGGTGGCTCCTGAAACAGTTCAGTCAAAGATTGTAGATGAAGGCGGTACAGGACCTTACAAGGCTCTCATGTTCGAGGCTCCTGCATTTGAGGCACACACAGTGTTCGCTCCGCAGGATCTCTCGAAGTTCAGCAAGAAGAATCCTCTCCCTGTCCTTGTCTGGGGTAACGGTGCATGTACCAACTCTCCATGGGAACACTACAAGTTCCTGAACGAGATCGCATCTCATGGTTTCCTTGTAGTAGCTACAGGTCACATCCCTATGGAGGAAGTTCCTTACCGTGGACCTCAATCTACTTCGGCCCAGCAGCTTGAATCGGTGGACTGGGCGATTGCACAGAATGCTGACAAGAACAGCCCGTTCTACGGACGTATCGATGTCAATTCAATTGCTGCAGCCGGAATGTCATGCGGTGGTCTCCAGACTCTGGACAATTCAGCTGATCCAAGATTCAAGACCCTCATGATCATGAACAGCGGCTTGTTCGTGAATCCAGCCGGTGCGGTTCCAGGTATGCCTATGCCAGAAAAGGAGAAGCTCCAGAAGATTCAGGTGCCGGTACTCTATGTCCTTGGCGGACCGGAAGATATCGCATATGCTAACGGTATGGATGATTTTTATCGTCTTACGAAAGTTCCTGCATTTGCAGCCAACTATCCTGTAGGTCACGGCGGTACATACAGACAGCCTTATGGAGGCGAGTTTACCGTTCCTGCTCTTGCATGGCTCCAGTGGCAGCTCAAGGGCGATGAGGAAGCTGCAAAGATGTTCAAGGGCGATCCTTGCGGACTTGCTCTCCGTGATGACTGGACAGTGGAGAAGAACAACCTGATCGACTGATCTCTTTCTTGAAATACAATAAAACACCTGACTTTGAGGAAGTCAGGTGCTTTATTTTTATGCCGATGCTGAATTATCGTTTCTCGACATATTTGTGAAGGGTGGTGCGTACTGCGCCTGGTCCTGCGAAAAGTTCTTTGACCATACCCTCTACCTGATCACCGAGACCAATTTCATAGAGGTCTACTCCAAATACATCTTTTCTGACGTATAGTTTCTTCAGAGGGCTCCAGTCCTGATCCGGTTTGCCTATTTCCAGAGGAGCTACGATTGCCTGGAGTTCCTCGAGCATAGGATCCGGTGAGCAGTCGAAAGGCGTACCGTCATCCTTGATACCTTTGAGATAGCGTGCATATCCGGCGAGAACAAGCGGAATAAGGACAAGGTTGCTCTTGTCAAGACCACGTTCAACATATTTCTTCAAGGTCTCGCCAAATCTGATAGGCAGTTTCTGAGACGTGTCCATTGAGATACGCTGCGGCGCGTCCGGCATGAACGGATTAGGAAGACGACGGTTTATGACATCTCCGATGAATTCATATGGATTCAACACTCCCGGATCTGTCACGACAGGCATAGCCTCGATGTAGCCGAGTTTCTGAACGAATGAACGGATGTCAGGGTCGTTCATTTCAGCAGAAATGAGTGTATATCCCAGCATGCATCCATAAATGGCCATTGCTGTGTGCAGAGGGTTGAGACATGTAGTCACCTTCATGGTCTCAACCTTGTCCACGATCTCGCGTGTGGTGTAGATCGCACCTCCAAGATGAAGAGGTGGTCTGCCATTGGTATAACTGTCTTCAACCACAAGATACTGAACCTCTTCTGCGTTTACAAAAGGAGCCGTGAACGTGTGTTTTTCTGTTTCGATGTATTCGTTGTCTTCAAAGCCATCTGCAGCAAGAAGGGCCTTTACATTTGCATGAGGACGCGGAGTGATCTTGTCAATCATTGACCAAGGGAACGTGATCTTCGTCTCGTCCTTGAGATATTCGACGAATGCGTCAGGTACAAGACCGTCCTTATTCCATCTTTCCGCATATGCGAATACGCCACTCTTTACCTTGTCTCCGTTATGAGAGCAGTTGTCCATACTCTGTACGGTAAGCGGCAGCTGGCCTGCCTTCCATCTTTCGTACAGCAGGGCAGTTACCTTGCCGAGAGCAAATACCGGATTCAGTCCTCTTGCGAGATCGGCTTCGTTCCATCCATAGCCCTTCTCTGTGATGGTGAAGGAAATCATCTGAAGACTATCGTTCCTGAAGATGTCGACGAGACGCTGCCAGTCGCTGAATTGATAGTCTGCCTTGAGAGCCTCTGTAACGGATGCAATGACTTTCTTTTCAACAGTTCCGTCGCTTCGGAGGGATACAAGAAGAGAAAGGTTGTCGTAAGGAGCATATGCCTTCTCGACCACTTCAAAGTCAAAAGTCTCGGCAACTATCACTCCACGGTCATATTGTCCGGTGTTCAGGGCATCGTTGAGCATTGCCGCAGGAAATGCACGGAAGATGTTTCCTCCTCCGAAATGTACCCATGTAGGCTGGCTGAAGGTCTTTGCACGTACCGCATCAATGTCGAACTTAGGGAGTTCATAACCTTTTACCTCCCACTGAGCGGAATCGAATCCGCTTTTAAGAATATCTGTAAGTTTCATAATCAGTCAAAAAAACCAGGTTGCTTATATTCTCTTCCGAGCTCGCGGTCCACAGTGGCAAGTATTCCCTGAACCTGTCCCATGGCGAACATGCGGCCAAGGAGAGTGTATCCTGCATTATGGCCGTGGTTTGTCTCGTCGAAGATTCCGCCAGGCGCGTCAGTGAAGGTCATACCGTGGTCGACTCGCATAGGCAGGGACGGATTCTCCTTTTCAAATATTCTGCACAGTTCCACGATATCTGCACGTCCTCCCAGATGGCTGGCTTCTGTAAAGTCTCCGTTAGGGAAGATATGGCATGAACGCAGGTGGATGAAATGTGTACGCGAAGCGAACTCCTTGGCAAGTTCGACAACGTTGTTATATGCTCCTGCAGAAAGACTTCCTGCACAGAATGTGAGACCGTTATGTCTGTTTGGAACGGCCTCGAGGAACCATCTGATGTCCTCTTCAGTACGTACGATTCGTGGAAGACCGAGAACTTCAATCGGTGGGTCGTCAGGATGGACGCACATGTTGATGTTGCACTCCTCGCAGACAGGCATGATAGCCTCAAGGAAGTATTTCATGTTTTCTCTGAGCTTGTCCTTGTCGATGCCCTTGTAGAGGTCCAGGAACTGACGGAATTTCTGGATCGGAGCCTCATCGTTCTCGCTGAAGTTACCGCTGACGAAGCCCTGTGTCTTTATGACAATGTTTTCAACCAGCTTGTGATCCTTTTCAGGAGTCATGTCCTTGGCGATGGCATCTGCCTCAGCCAGAACGTTACGTCCCTCGCCGAATCCTTCCGGAAAGCGGAAGGCAGCCCACTCTTCTCTTGCGCCAGGACGCTTGAGTATATATATGTCGAAGTATGCGAACTCCGCATAATTGAAGTACAGGTTGCTGGCGCCATTCGGGTTCTCATGCTCCAGATCTGTCCTGGCCCAGTCGAGAACCGGCATGAAGTTATAGCATATGCAGTTCACGCCCTCGGCTGCGAGATTCCTGAGGCTCTGTTTGTATACTTCGATCTGCTCGTCACGATCCGGTCCGCCGTACTTGATTGTCTCTACTACAGGAAGGCTTTCCACCACGCTCCAGCGCATTCCGAAACTCTTGATGTATTCATTAAGGTCCCTGATCTTCTCGCGCGTCCATACTTGTCCGAGCGGAACATCATGAAGGGCTGTTACGATGCCCTCCACACCGATCTGCTTTAATTGTGCAAGAGTGATCTTGTCTTTCTTGCCAAACCATCTCCATGTTTTTTCCATAGTTGTATTGATTATATGTTTGTGTTATTATTAATGTAACATGTAAATTTAATCTTAATTAATCATTTTTCAAAAAAAAAACACCTGACTCCAATTAAAGTCAGGTGTTTTTTTTATAGTCTGATGCCGACGCTGAATTCAAGGTACTCGGCTTTTATGCTGTGTGACTTGATTGCGAAGCCTACGTATGTGTCTCCAAGCTTAGGGAAGTAGTACCTTATACCTGCCTTCTCATAATGCCATCCGCGTTCACGGTCGTCCAGCTTCTCATTGAGTTCCTTGTCATTGACGCCTTTGTGTCTGTAAGGATATGCTCCGATCGCCACATGTACTGCAAAGTTCTTCCAGTACACTTCCTGTACAACTGCAAGTCCGATTGATATCGGGTTGTATCCCGGAGATGCGTCAACAGCTGCATCACCGTAAAGTATCCTGTCGGCAGCTTCAAGTTCCTTCATGTTTGAAGAATAGAACATATCTACTCCGAGACCTGTTGCATATCTGAGAGAGTATCTGTACAGCGCGTCAAAGCTGAGAGAGAATTTTGGATGGGCCTTAAGACTTGCTGCCTCTTCCTTTGTAGGATTCTTGGGAATAGGGTTGTCTGAAAGATGGTCTTCATACGCATAGACATTCCATTCCGCCTGGCATGTGTGTACCGCTCCTCCCAGTGTGATCATGTACTGCATTCCCTTCTTGAAGTCTGTCGATTTCTGCGGTGCTCCCTTATACTTTGTGTATTCGTAGTCAGAAAGTCTGTAACGTGCGAAGACACCTCCTCCGAGAGCATTGATCGCTTCGTTAGGCAGAGCAAGGCGGCCGTTTGAGTAGTGACGGAACATGAAGTCCGCTCCGATCTCCCACCTTTTGCCTATGTGCAGCTTTGCGACAGCTCCTACACCGAAATAAGCCATGAACGGTGCGCTAAGCCAGTTGTTGCCGGGATTCTGGATAGGGTCATACTTTCCCGGGTTATATGTGCCTCCGAAGTCAAACACATATCCGAGAGAAAGATGTCGGGTTCTTAAAAGCGAACGTTCGAATGAACCGTAGAGCGAGTAGAGGTCCGGAAACCTTGTTTGGTCGGAGAACTGGAAGTTGCTCATCCTTGCTACTGACATTCCGATGCTGATGATCGGATATCCGAACTGCTGGGCGTACGGATTGCCACTTTCCGGCTCGGTCTGGAAACCAAGTCCAAGGTCATATGTCATGTAGCCGAATGTCGTCTGGTTAGGATGCAGCTTCTCTACGTCATATCCGTACCATCCCTGGCCGGAAATCACCATGTTGCTGTCTTTTCTTACCTGGGCGTCCGCTGTGCCGAGGCTAATTGAAACTCCTGCGAGAACCAGGATTACTGCTGTCAATTTCTTCATGTCAAAGTATTTGTCGTAGGTGGAATTGCAAAATAGGACAGCCGGCCGGCTGTCCTGTCATTGTTTTATTAATACTCCTCCTCGTTAAAGAAGAAGTCATCCTTTGTAGGGTAGTCCGGCCAGATGTCCTCGATGCTTTCGTAGATCTCGCCGTCATCTTCCAGTTCTTCAAGGTTCTCTACCACTTCGAGAGGTGCTCCCGAACGTGTTGCATAGTCGATGAGCTCTTCCTTGGTTGCAGGCCATGGAGCGTCCTCAAGGCGATATGCAAGTTCAAGTGTCCAATACATAGTTCTATATTTTTTTAAATTGTTAATAATCAATGCCTAAGCATGCCTGTTACCCAAATGGGGCGCAAATATAGACAAAAAAATCTATATTGCAGTTCTTTTTGTTAATTTTGCACAAAAATTATGCAATATGGCTTACTTTAAGGACGAGAGATACGACGAACAGACAACAGCCGCCATCGCGGAACATTATAAGGAGATACTGCGTCTTCTTGGTGAGGACCCTGAAAGAGAGGGGCTTGTGAAGACTCCCGAAAGAGTTGCCAAGGCTCTGCAGTTCCTGACCCATGGCATGAACCAGGATGGTGCCGAGATTCTGCGAAGTGCAATCTTCAAGGAAGAATATCAGCAGATGGTCCTTGTCAAGGATATTGAGCTGTATTCTACATGTGAGCATCATGTGATGCCGTTCATAGGAAAGGCCCATGTCGCATATATTCCCAACGGTACCATTACCGGCCTCAGCAAGATCGCACGTGTCGTCGAGACATTCGCACGTCGTCTTCAAGTGCAGGAGAGGCTGACGACACAGATCCGCGACTGCATACAGGACACTCTCCAGCCTCTCGGTGTTGCTGTAGTCATTGAAGCCTCGCATACATGCATGACTCTGCGTGGAGTGCAGAAGGCCAATGCGGTCACAACCACATCGGCCTTCAGCGGTATCTTCCTCCGTGACGAGCGTACCCGCAACGAATTCCTCAATCTGATCAAATAGTTTATTTCAGATAAGCATCTTCTACGACCTTGGCACTTCTTGCAATGAAGTCGCTGAGGTCTTTTCCTTTAAGCATGCCGTTGGCAAGGAGGGCAAGGTCTGTGATCTGCTTCAGGATGTCGTTGTCACCGGCAAATGCCTCAAGATCAGCCTTATGTGCTGCTGCGGCAGTTGTCTTTGCCTCTGTCACTGTCCTCTTTACATCCTCGGAAGCATCTTCGGCAGCATCCGGGATAATCTGTGCCGGAGCAACATCCGATGCCTTTGCTGACAGGACCCTTGAAACAAGAGGATTCTCCATGTTGACGGTGATGTTGTACATTGCCGGCATCTCTCCATAGAAGTTCATTCCACCTCCCATAGCTGACATCTCGCGGTAGCGACGCATGAACTCGCTCTGAGTGATGAGGATAGGCGCTGCATCAGCACCCAGGTTGTCAGCCTGTACATAGTACTGGTTCTCCTTAGGGAGCACGGCCTGGAAGATTACCGAGATGTCCTCCTGCTCTGCTTCCGAAAGACTTGGCTTCTCCTTATCTGCCTTAGGAATCAGGTTGTCAATGCTGTCTGAATCCACTCGTGCGAAACGAGCGTTCTCAACCTTTGTCTCAAGGAGATTGACGAAATGGCTGTCAAGCTGGCAGTCCATCAGCAATACATCATATCCCTTGGCTTTTGCTGACTCCACAAATGTATACTGGTTCTCAACATCAGTAGCATAGAGGAATACGGTCTTCTTGTCCTTGTCGGTCTGTCCTTCCTCGATGCTCTTCCTGTAATCTTCGATGCTGAAATACTTGCCTTCTGTGTTCTTCAGCAGACAGAACTTCATGGCTCTGTCGCAGAACTTCTCGTCAGACAGCATTCCATACTCGATGAAGAGTTTCAGATTGTCCCATTTCTCCTCCAGCTGCTCTCTCTCGTTCCTGAATATCTCGTCAAGACGGTCAGCGACCTTCTTTGTGATGTATGTGGAAATCTTCTTTACATTTGCATCGCTCTGAAGATAGCTCCTTGACACATTCAGCGGAATGTCCGGCGAGTCGATCACTCCGTGAAGAAGAGTGAGGAAGTCAGGAACGATATTGTCCACAGAGTCTGTCACGAACATCTGGTTGCAGTAAAGCTGGATCTTGTTCCTTGAGATCTCGACATTGTTCTTGATCTTCGGGAAGTAAAGGATACCTGTCAGGTTGAATGGATAATCCACATTCAGATGGATATGGAACAGAGGCTCTTCAGCCATCGGATACAGAGTCCTGTAGAACTCATTGTAATCCTCATCCTTGAGGTCTGCAGGCTTACGCGCCCAAAGAGGCTCTACCTTGTTTATCACATTGTCCTTGTCTGTGTCGACATGTTTTCCGTCTTTCCATTCCTGCTCCTTTCCGAAGATTACCGGTACCGGCATGAACTTGCAGTATTTGTTGAGCAGGCCTGAAATACGGCTCTTCTCAGCAAACTCCTTCTCGTCGTCAGCGATGTAAAGGGTGATGACCGTTCCTCTCTCATCTTTCTTGCACTCTGTCATTTCATATTCAGGAGAGCCGTCGCATGTCCATTTCACTGCCTTTGCGCCGTCCTTCCATGAAAGAGTCTCGATTGTGACCTTGTCCGCCACCATGAAAGCAGAATAGAATCCGAGACCGAAATGACCGATGATGCTGCTCAGCTGATCCTTGTACTTCTCGAGGAATTCTCCTGCACTTGAAAATGCAATCTGGTTGATGTATCTGTCGACTTCCTCTTCAGTCATTCCGATACCGCTGTCGATGACCTTGAGAGTCTTTTTCTTCTCGTCGAGCTCGATGCGTACTCCCAGCTCTCCGAGTTCTCCCTTGAACTCTCCGGATGCCGCCAGAGCCTTCATCTTCTGTGTCGC
>JAZNAW010000004.1:0-40357 GCA_045586745.1 Candidatus Cryptobacteroides sp. | reverse complement strand
GAACCCCCGACCCTCTGCTTGTAAGGCAGATGCTCTAAACCAACTGAGCTATGCTCCCTTTTGCGGTGCGGACGGGACTCGAACCCGCGACCCCCGGCGTGACAGGCCGGTATTCTAACCAGCTGAACTACCGCACCAATTGTTCAGACTTATGCGTTTTTCTCAAACGCGGATGCAAATGTACGCATTTTTTTTTGAACCTGCAAATTTTTTCGGCGTTTTTTGATGAAAAATGCAAAAAAAGTGGCGACAGGCCTTTATAGCCTGTCGCCGGGTGTCATTTGACCTCAATCACGCGTTTTTCGTCCTCAACCTTTTCCTTGGTTGTCTTCGGAATCTTTACATAAAGGATTCCGTTGTTCACGTGAGCTTCAATTGCGTCTTTGTCTGCGTTCTCGGGGAGTAGCAGGGTCTGGCTGAACTTTGTGTATGAAAATTCCTTCCTGAGGTATTTGCATTCCTTCATGTCAGGATCCTTTTCCTTGTTCTTGCATCCGCAGTCGGTCTTCTCCATGTCAATCACAAGATTGCCGTCCTTGTTGAGATGGATCTTGAAGTCGTCCTTGCACATTCCTGGTGCTGCCACTTCAATCTTATAGCCCTTGTCGTTTTCCTTCACGTTTATTGCAGGTGAAGTTACACCCACCTTTTCCAATGACCTATTGTCAAAAAAGTCATTGAAGAAATCAGTCAGACCATACTGACCGTTGAATCTTCTTGCTGGTAACATAAATAATGTCTCCTATCCGTTAAATTGTTCATATACTTTTTCCTGTCTTTAAAGACATCGGCGTACAAGTCAATATCTGTACCACCGTCGGCTTTTACGACTTTTATTGATTATATTTGCGGAAATTTCGGATCATCATGCTTAAAAGAACAATAATATCGGCAATCATCATCGTTCATGCTGTCGCCATGACGGCACAGGTAAACCAGCATGGTTCTGTCACATTATACGATTCCGGCAGGACGCCTCTGGCAGGAGTGCAGGTGACCTCGTTAGGAGCACCAGCAACGGATACGGACCAGCAGGGCGCCTTTGTTCTTTGTTTTCCGGACAAGGCACCAGGCATGACGGTGTATACGGACCTTTATAAGAAAGGCTATGAAGTAGTGAACCTGGATGAGATTTCAAAATTCATCCTTTCCGGAAAGAATGTGCTTAAGGCGGTCATGGCTCCTATGGGTACGGTAGAGTCGGTTAAGATGAAATATTATGGCATTGCATCTGAAAACTATTCAAGGAAATATTCCGCTGCGATGCAGGAAATAAACGATCTGTATGAATCTCGTGAAATTACTCGGGAACAGAGGCGTGCAAGTCTTGATTCTCTGAACAGGGAGTCTGAAATATATTGGGACAGACTGGAGTATTATACGGAAAAGTTTGCCCGTATTAACCCAGATGATGTTGAGGGAATCGATAAGATGGCATTGGAAGCGGTCCGCAAGGGTGACCTGGAAGGGGCTGTGCTTATCTATGAGGATGCGCGTATTGTGGAACAGGCGCTTACTAAGATTCAGACCAGGGATGCTTTGCAGGAAAATATAGATAAACTGGCGCAGTCTCTCCAAAGATATTCCGATCTCTGTGCTATCGTGGGTGGATGGGAATACCAGAAGAAGTCGAAGGAGGTAAAGAGGAAACTGGCAGAGCTTTACCCCGATGATTTCACGATCGTCAGGGATTATGTCAATTCGTTGTATCTGCATGACGAAGATGCGCTAGAATGGCATGACAGGATCATAGAACTTGCTGCGGACGATTTACATTTGGCAGATGCTGTCAATCTTAAGGCAGACTATATGAGAAGGAAAGGAGAGCATGAGGAATCAATGAACCTTTATCTGTATTCTCTCGAGATTTCATCAGAGATATTTAATAGAGAATCAACCGTTTCCAGTCTGTTTTTCATAATGGATGCCATTTCATCCTTGATTCTGAATGCCCAGACGTTGGGTCAATATGACATGGTTCTTGATCTCGGACAGGATGGACTTGCCATGCTGGACGATATAAAGATGAACGAATATTTTGATATGATACGTCTGTCAATCATGCATTCCATGGTTGAAGCATGTTATGCAAAGAAAGACTGGAAGAGGTATGAGGAAATTTCAGATGCCAGGTATGCCTTCATGAAGAAAATTGAAGCTGAGGGTACGGCCGATCTGGACGGAATGGATGCTGACTATATCAGGACAGTCGAAAAATTGAGATTTGCAACAGATGCAGGAAATATGGATGAAATGTATAGATATAATTCAGAACAGCTGAAGTTGATAGAGCCGCTGTTCAAGAAGGAACCGTCCACGTATGTTTCAGGGTATGTCTCCAATCTTGAGGTTGACTTTCAGAAGAAGATGAATGATAATCCTGGAAAGGCATTGTCACTGGCAGAGGAATACAGGCAGTTTGTCAGGACTGAGATTCTTCCTCATCTTGACGAGGTTGAAAAATGTGCGGTCATGTATAATGTGGAGTATCTGTATGTATGGTATTACCAGAAACATTCCAGATTTGCTGAATCATATCCGTATGTCAAGAAGATGAACGAATATGCAGATGTGCTGGCAGAAAGAGCTCTCTCTAAAAATCAGATAGCAGTGATAACCTCCCGTTGCAAGAATGTGGAGATGTTGATACGTCAGCAGGATGACGCTCTGAAGGAGGCTGTTCTGGATCTGGAGGCTTTGTATGATCATCTCAAGACAATATACGGTTTCAATGATACAGTGGCCGAAAGCGATATTGCCACCGGTTACTATATGATAGGGGAGTATCAGTTGGCACTGGATTATTTTGATGCTGTCCGCTTGAAAAGAGAATCTGTCCTGAAGACTTTTCCTGATAATTTTGAGGTCGAGGCAAATCTTTCGTCTACATATCATAACATGGCGGGATGTCTTTCCGGTCTCAAACGTGACTCGGAAGCTCTCTCATGTGTGAAGAAATCAATAGATATCATATCAGGGCTGTATGATTTACGCCCGACGTCGTATGGCCCGAACTATTTCCAGTATCTTGGAAATGCAGCCGCCATGGCTCATTGGGCTGGAAACAGCCGTCAGGCAGCAAAGTTCCTTGAAATGCAACGAGAGCTTGCTGATGATCTTGCGTCCCGCGCGAAGACCTTCGAGTCTTTGCCATATGCATACAGACTGTTTGAGCATGATTATCTGCAGGCAACGGGAAAAAAAGTGAACTCGAAGGCCTATAAGGATGTCCTCGAATATAAATCAGGTACGCTTAAGAATGACTGGATACTCATGAATCTTGTCCGGACACGCAACAAGAACGGAAATGTATTCAACAGATGATGCTATTTCCTTAATATGATCTTCCAAGGAGTGTCCTCTATCACCGGACCTGTGAAATCCCATAGCTGGTAGCCGTTCTTGTAAGCGGATACCCTCTGTTCATGCTTCTGTCTGTCTGACGGGATGCTGATGGTGAAATTTCCTGCAGCGTCAGTCACTGCGGATATATCGGCAACGCTTACGGTTACACCTTCCACGGGACGGTTGTCTTCATCCTTTACGGTTCCGAATAACCTGGCAAGACTGTTGTCCCTGACCATATCAATGCAGATCTGCCTTTCCAGATTCAAGACGGTGTCGACAGTTTCGAATCCCTTTGCAGATACCTGCAGGCTTGCAGGCCTGCCCATGTGACGGCGATGAATCTCCTTTATTACCACTTCTTCTCCCGAAATTCGTGTTTCCGCTGTTTCCGTCCTGTCGGAATAGGTAAGTGTCAACGAAGCGCCGGGGAATTCCAGTGATGAACCTGATGCGTCCTGGATCCGAATGGTTGATGTAGCAGGAGTATAATAGAAGATGCCGAGAAACGCAGCTACAGCTATTATTGCAGGTGTAAGTATTCCGAGAAGGAAGAATCTTCCGGTGCGCTTGATGTCGACCGGATCAGGTTTGATGTAACCTTCATTCTCAAGAATCTGCAGCTGCTTGTCAAATTTCAGATAAAGGTCCTGGTAGTCAGTGTAGATGTCGCAGAAATGTCCCAGGACGCTTTCGCAGTATTCTTTGAAGTCAATCAGGGAAGCATCTGCGTCTTTTTCCTTGAAGTATACATATATCTTCGGTTTCCTGTATCTGTTCTCCTTGTATATTCTTATGGCCGCCTCAAGTTCCTCCTTTGTATATCTGCCTATTTTGGTGTGGAACAGGAATATCACTATATCGCACTGGCGGATATATTCATTATATCTGTCCTGAAGTCTGGATTCTGCGATGGAACTGTCGAAATCCTTCCATGTCTTCTGGTCGAAATCAATGTTTTTGTTCCTGTAAAGCTTGTTCTTTTCTGAAAAGTATAGGTCGAACATCTGCTTGTCCATATCCAGCTCTGCAGATGATGCTATGAATACACGTATCTTCTTCATGCCCGATGATTATTTTAACAGTTCTTCTTTTCTTGCCATGAATCTCTTCCGGTCGGAAATCATGGTTTCTATTTTCATGACGTCAGTAGACTTGTCCTTATTGCCGAAAGCATTATGAAATGAATTTTCGACAATCATGATGTCGGCCGTCTTCACGCAGTTCCTTATGATGCCAGAATATTCTGCCAGAGCGCGTCCGATGCTGCCTCTTTCAGCAAGCCATTCAGGCAGGATCAGTCTGGACTGAATGTCGTCCTTGGAGGCCATTGCGGATATCAGTGCCGCCAATGAATCGCATTCCTCATATTCATTCAGTTGCTTGTGAATGAGGAATTTCTTTATGACTGGTTCAATCAGAGTCCGGATGTCCTCTTCGGTTCCGGCAAGCGTGATGCTGCTTTCCTGTATCCTTTCGGCGAGGTTCATATCCTCATAGATATCTATAGCCTCCCAGATATTTCCGTTCTGTACCAGCTCCAGCGCTTTCCTTTCAATCTCATCCAGATCATCAGTGTTTATTCTGGCAAACCGGGATGCATATTCCACCAGCAGTTTCTTGTATCGGACGATAGCGGTTGCTATCGAATCTGATTTATGGATATATTCGGTTTCCGACAGCCTGTCAGCCTCTCTTTCCTTTTTGAGTTTTTCCATTAAGCCGGCATATTGCCGTTCCATCTGGGTCATTCCTATTTCATGATACCTTCTGCGAAGGGCATCAATCTTGTCTTTTTTGCCGATCACTATCTTCAGCGTGTCCTTGTCGGTGAGATTCCATGTCCGGATGGCCTTGTCGTTGACAACCTCGTATCCCTGTCTGTATGCTTCCGGTCTGATGAGAGGGTCACCTGGGAATGATGATGGAAAATTCAGGATGAAATATCCGTTCTGGTCTGAGTCTGTCGGAACTGATCCTACCGCCCGTATTTCCACACCTGAGACCGGAGTCTTTCCGCTGCTCATTTCCAGTACGACTCCCTTTTGCATGATTTGTGCGGAAAGTTGTGCGGAAAGAAGTAAAAGAGGAAGTATGTGAAGTTTATGTCCCATAACTACAAATATATGTTTTTTTTCATTATCTTCGTATGCTATTTGAGTTTATATGGAAAAGAAATTATACCCTTTAAGGTTTATACCTATAGCGTCCCGAAGGCCCTGGGGCGGTAATGCTCTTGTGACCGGATTGGGAAAGATTTTCACTGAATGCGATGAGGATGGGAATGAGGTTCCTGTAGGAGCGGACGTGAAGGTGGGAGAGAGCTGGGAGATCGCAGATATGGGTTTTGAAGACTCTGTCGTTTCTGAAGGATGGCTTGCAGGAAATACGATCAGTGAGGTTATGGAAACCTATCTGGAGCGTGTTGTAGGAGAAAATGTATATAACTATTACGGAAGGCAGTTCCCCCTTCTTGTCAAGTTTCTTGACATAAACGGCAAGCTTTCAGTCCAGGTCCATCCCGATGATGAGATTGCCGCTGAACGGTATGACTCCCTTGGCAAGAACGAGATATGGTATGTGCTTGAAGCCGGTCCGGATGCAAGGATCTATGCCGGATTCAACAAGGAAATGACTGCTCAGGAACTTTATGACAGATGTCATGACGGTACGGTGGCTGAAACCCTTAATGTGATAAGACCAAGGAAGGGCGATGTCATATATATGAAACCAGGTACTGTCCATGCTGCGGAAGGCGGACTTATGGTAGTGGAGATCCAGGAGTCTTCAGACATGACCTTCCGTCTTTATGACTGGGGCAGGGAGTTCAATCCTGAGACTGCTCGCCCTCTGCATCTTGAGGAGGCAATAGATTTCATAGACTACAGACCTTTCGACCATACGCTTTTCAGAAAAGGTCCGGCGTGGGGGGAAGAGGCATCCCATGAGCCTTGCGGACATGAATGTCAATGCGGAGGACATCATCATCATGCTGATGAAAAGGTAGTGGAAAACCTTGTTGAGGGTCATCCTTTCAATGTGGCAAGAATCAGCCTGACCGATCCGCTTCATATATATACGGAGAAATTCGAAAGCTTCATCCTCTACGTCTGTGTCGAGGGATCGGCATCTGTCCAGATTCCTTCCGTCAACGGTAAAGGCGAGGCATATATGGACAATTATGAGTTCTCCAAGGGAGAGACTGTCCTTATCCCTGCAGATATGCCTGATTTCTTCCTTGTGCCACGCGACCGCTCAACCATCCTGCTGGAGGCGACATGTAGTCCGGATCCGGATTTTGATGCGTACATAGATCCGGATACTGAACCATTCCTTGAGGGCGAGGATTATGAAGGACTTGAAGATGAGTCTTCAGATGATGATGCTCCGGCCGGACCTGTCGGTGCAAGCCCGTTGAATTTCTTCAGCTGATGATATGGAAGAGGTCAGGATTGACAAGTATCTCTGGTCTATCAGAGTCTACAAGACCAGAACGGACGCGACCGACGCATGCAAGGGCGGAAAGGTCCGTGTGAACGGTGCGGATATAAAGCCTTCAAAAGCTGTCAAGGTCGGAGACGTCATTGTTGCGCGTAAAGGTGCGGTTGCCTATACTTATAAGGTATTGCAGCTGATAGACAAAAGGCAGGGGGCAAAGCTTGTCCCGAACTATGCGGAAAATCTTACTCCTCCGGAAGAGCTTGCAAAGCTTCGTGCACCGGTAGAGACCTTCTTCCTCAAGCGTGACAGGGGAGCTGGTCGTCCTACGAAGAAGGATCGTCGTCAGATGGAGGATCTGTGGGACAATTTAAACTTCGATGTCCCTGACGACATCGCTGAACTGATTGCCTCTGACTTCGATTTCGAAGACTGATGCATAATACGGAAATGGAAAGTCGGTCGGTTGACACGTAAGTGTTACCGACCGGCTTTCCATTTCCGTAGATATTATTTGAAATATCTGTTGTAAAGTCCCTGGAATCCTGCACCGTGGCGAGCCTCATCCTTGCACATCTCATGTACTGTATCATGGATTGCATCAAGGTTCTGCTGCTTTGCAAGAGTTGCGATCCTCTTCTTGTCCTCACATGCTCCCTGCTCTGCAAGCATTCTCTTCTCGACATTGGTCTTGGTGTCCCACACGCACTCTCCGAGAAGTTCCGCGAACTTTGCTGCGTGCTCGGCCTCTTCCCATGCATATCTCTTGAAGGCCTCGGCTATTTCAGGATATCCCTCTCTGTCAGCCTGACGGCTCATAGCCAGATACATTCCTACCTCGCCGCACTCTCCTGCGAAATGGTCACGGAGACCCTTGAGTATTTCAGGGTCCACTCCCTGTGCAACTCCGATCTTGTGCTCGTCAGCCCATGTGAGAGCATCACCTGTAGCTACGATTTCCTCAAACTTTTCAGGACCTACATGGCAGATAGGGCACTCCTGCGGTTTCTCGTTACCTTCGTGGATATATCCACATACCAGACATCTGTACTTCTTAAGCATATTCTTTAGTTTTAAATGGTTTCAATATATTTTATTATCAAGCCTCTTCTTCTGTGATTTCCTTAAAGTCTTCAGGTCCGACATAGCAGAGAGGACATTCATCCGGAGCGTTTTCGCCTTCGTGGACATAGCCGCATACAAGGCATACAAATTTCTTGGTCATAATATTACGTGTTAAATCGTGAATAATTCTAAATTTGAAAGATTCTAAATGAATCCATTGCAAAGATAGTCAAAAAATCAATATCTCCAAACGTTATGACGAAATTGATCAAAAATTTCTAAAAATATTTGATTGTGCCGCTCTTTGGCAATTAATAAGATTATCTTTGTATTCATGAAACCGTTTTTGAAACAGGTCGCTGACCATTATTACAGTAAAGGGAATATTCCGGACAGATGCTTCATTTTTCCGAACCGCCGTTCCATGGTGTTCTTCAGGAAATATCTTTGCGAGGCGGTGGCGTCAGATCCGAAGGCCGTTCCATTCCCTGCTCCCCGGATGCTTACAGTCAATGATTTCTTTGCATGGGCATCGGGTCTTAAGTCTGCAGACCGCATCACACTTCTTCTTGAGCTGTACGAGTGCTATGTGTCCTTGAATCCGAAGGCAGAATCCCTGGATGAGTTCATCTTCTGGGGAGATGTCATTCTAGGTGACTTTGACGATGTGGACAAGTATCTTGCGGATCCGAAGCAGATATTCACAAATATTGCAGATTATAGGCAGATACAGGACACATTCTCCTATCTGACTGATAATCAGAGGGAGGCTCTTGAAAACTTTGTCGGACATTTCAGAGATGGTTCCGGGAAACTGACGGTCAATCCGGACAGTGACGACCCGGCTGTAAAGGAACGGTTTCTTCAGATATGGAACATCATGTACCCGTTGTATGAGATGTTCATTTCAAGGCTGCGTGAGAAAGGTATGGCCTATGAGGGCATGATATACAGGAATCTGGCCTCAAGGGTGTCTGAGGAGGAATTCGGGTTTTCCGGCTCAAGATATGTATTTGTCGGACTTAATGCACTTAACGAATGTGAGAAGAAGGTTATGAGGGTGCTGGACCGGCACGGTATGGCTGAATTCTGCTGGGACTGGTCCGGCGGCATGGTCTCGGATCCTAAGAACCGTGCATCGTTCTTCATGTCTGACAATGTCAAGGAGTTTCCGCAGGCGGTAAGTCTTGATGGGGAGGGATCGGGCCAGCTTGAAATCAATGTTCTGAATGTTCCGTCCTCATACGGTCAGGTCAAGCATCTGGAGAATATCCTGGAGTGTGTTTCTGATCCGGAAGGGCTTGAGACCGCTCTCGTTCTTCCGGACGAGACGCTTCTTATCCCGCTTCTGAATTCTGTTCCTGAATCTGTGAAGGATATAAATGTGACCATGGGTTATCCTCTTTCGGCAAGTTCGGTCTTCGTGCTGATGGCAGATGTGGCAAGGATGCAGATGCATATGCGGAGGAAGGATGACGGGTGGTACTTCTATCATAAGAATGTCTGGGATGTGCTTTCATGCGGTCTTCTGAAGTGCAGGGAGAAGACGGACGAGATAAGGAAGGAGGGAAAATACTATATCCCTCAGGCTGACCTGAACGGGCATCCTCTTCTGGACCTTATATTCAGGCCGGTGCTTAATGACTTGTCGTCAAACTGTCCGGATCAGACTGATGCATTTGCAGCATATCTTCAGGACGTAATCTCGGAGGTTGCATCCATGATCTCTGAAGATGACGACTCCGCTATAGAACTGGAGGCGGCCAAGGCATATTATACGGCAGTGAACACCTTGAGGAGCAGACATCTTTCCATTCTGCCGTCGACTTTCGTGAAGCTGCTGGATACCTTGCTTTCAGGTGCCTCCGTTCCTTTCAAGGGTGAGCCTTTGAAGGGCATGCAGGTGATGGGCCCTCTTGAAACCAGAGCCTTGGATTTCCGTAATGTGGTGGTGTTCTCGTGCAACGAAGGCATGTTTCCAAGAAGAAGCGTGAGTTCATCCTTTGTCCCTCCTGAATTGAGAAAGGCTTTCGGCATGCCTACATATGAATATCAGGACTCGGTATGGGCCTATTATTTCTACCGCATGATATCCCGTGCGGAGAAGGTATGGCTTGTCTATGACTCCCGTACGGAAGGTCTGAAGAGAGGAGAGGAAAGCAGGTATATAAAGCAGTTGAGGTATCACTATGGCATCCCTCTCAATTTTCACGTCGCCCATTCGGAACTGGCGTCTTTTGAAAGAGAGGACGACTGTGTGGAGAAGACCGATGAGGTGATGGCGCTGATTGATTCCATGACATTCTCTGCATCTGCAGTCCAGAGTTATGTCTTCTGTCCGATGAAGTTCTACTATCAGTCTGTACTGAAGGTAAGGAAGGATGAGGAGGTTGCAGAGTCGCTGGACAGCGCTATGATCGGAAATGTATACCATAATACGATGAGGGCATTGTATTATGATGAGGATGCCATGATGTCTGATGCTCCTTTTGAAAAGATGGACAATATGCCTGACAAGGGCATGGATGAGGTTTCTGCTGAATATCTGGACCGTTGGCTGTCGGAAGACATGCTGCCTGTCATCACCGACAGGGTCGAGTCTTTCATGAAGGCGGAACTTAGGACGGAGGAGATACGTGGACGTGACCTGGTCGTGAGGTCGGTGATAGTGAGGTATGTGCTGGAAACATTGAGGAAGGACAGGCAGCTTCTTCAGAGCTATGGAACCGGGTCGTTCAGGATCATCGGTCTGGAAAAGAAGGTGTGCGCTGATATATGTGGATGCAGATTCTTCGGAGTGATGGACAGGATAGACAGCATTGTTCCTGGTACGGTGAGGCTGGTGGACTACAAGAGCGGATCGGATTCGCAGGGAGTGCTGGCTGTCACGGACGACACGGCGGAGGACATGGTCGCAAAGATATTTGACGAACCATATCCGTACAGGAGGGATTTCAAGGCGGCCCTTCAGTTCCATATTTATGACCGGATGATGAAGGAGTCCGGAATTGCCGGAGACGGCCGTCTGTTCAATTCGCTGTATTCTACTGCTGAGATATTCAGGAATCCTCCGGCAATGTTTCCCGAGTGTGAACGTTTCAGCCGGTTGATGGATGAGAGGCTGGAAAGGCTTCTGGCTGAACTTAAGGACCGGAATGTTCCGTTCGAAAGGACAAAGGAGGTTGACGCATGCCGGTTCTGTGACTTTAAGATGATATGCGGAAGATAGGAGGAAGGATATGATAAGGATATTGAAGGCTTCTGCCGGTTCCGGCAAGACATGGAACCTGGCGCTCGAATACATAAAGACCATGCTCATGGCCCGTGACAGCCATGCATATCGTCATATCCTGGCAGTGACCTTTACCAACAAGGCTACTGACGAGATGAAGGAAAGGATATTGGAGAAGCTGCATCAGCTTTCCAGGGATCCGCGCAGTTCGGACTATTACACGCATCTTGTACCTGCCGTATGTCCGGACGAGACTGCTTTGAAGGAGGCTTCGGAAACTCTCCTGTGCAACATTCTGCACGATTACAGCGCTTTTGCGGTAAGTACCATAGACCGTTTCTTCCAGCAGACCCTCAAGGCATTTGCCAGGGAGATCGGGCATTTCTCTTCATACTCGATAGAACTTGACAAGAAATCTCTTATCAGGGAAAGCGTAGACCGTCTTCTGGACTCCCTGACGGATTCGGAAGAACATTCCAGGTCTCTGGAATGGATGATCCGGAAGACCATGTCCCAGCTGGAGGAAGGTGAAGGCTACAGGCTGGACCATACATTGAGAAGGATTGCGGAGAGATTCAATTCTGAAGAATACCGTGTCGCTCTTGAGGCTACGGGAACAGATGAGTCCATGCTCTATTCCGATGAACGTCTGGACCTTCTTCAGAGAAGGTGCGATGATATTGTCAGAAGATTTGTGACTGATGTGAATGAGGCCGCTGATGAGGTTGCCGATGCATTCCGTGATGCCGGGGTTGATATGGAGGACACGTCTTCACACTTCATGTCCAAAAACATAGTGAAGTTTCAGAAAAACTCTGATTCGCTTGTCATATCTGTACCTACCGAAGCGTTCAGACGGAAGGCTCTTGACCCTTCGACATGGTTTGCAAAGAAGAACAAGCATCTCGAAAACCTTATAACCGATGCTGTGATATATGCTGTGCAGAACCTGTTCGATGTGTTTGACAACGGTTTCAAGGTATATAATACCGCCCTTGCACTGAAGAGGCAGATATATGGATTTGCTGTAGCGAACGATCTGTACCGCCATTTCAAGGAGATACTCAGGGAGAAGAATCTGCTGACCATTGACCAGACAAACGATATATTGCGCAAGATCATTGATGACGCAGATGCTCCATTCGTGTATGAAAAGACCGGGGTCCGGTATGAACATTTCCTTCTTGACGAGTTTCAGGATACATCCATGGTGCAGTGGGAGAATTTTCAACCCCTGCTCAGGAACAGTGTTTCACAAGGGCTCTCCAATCTTATAGTGGGAGATGTCAAGCAGAGCATCTACCGGTGGCGTCAGTCTGACTGGAGTCTTCTGGAGCATCAGGTGCAGTCAGCCTTTCCGGAGGATACCGGTACGGAGGTCCTGGAAACAAACTTCCGCAGCCGCCGGGGAATAACGGAATTCAACAATGCCTGCTTCAAGGCTGCCGCAGAGTATCTGGATGAGAAGTATGGTGACGGGTGCAATGTCATCCGCTCCATATATTCTGATGTGGAACAGAAGTCTGCCAAAGACGGAGACGGCATGCTGGAGGTCATCTTCTGCGACAATGACATGTATTATCTTAATATATTGAATGCAGTGAACCGTGCGAGGGACGCCGGTTACCGTCTGGGTGACATTACGATCCTCGTGAGGATGAATCAGGAAGGCGCGGACATTGCAAATTATCTGATAGACAACGGTATAAGCGTCCTTTCGGATGATTCTCTCAAGGTCGCTTCATCACTTACCGTGAGACGGCTCGTTTCTCTTCTGTCCGGCATCGGCAATCCGGACGACAGGATGGCTTCATTCCTTGCCGAGACTCTTGGTGTGGAGATTCCTGAAAGCTATCATTCTCTTGTAGACCTTTGTGAGAGTCTTCTTCGCTCCCTCAAGGCTGCTGACGCTGCGACATTCGATTCAGAGACTCTCTATGTGCAGTCGTTCATGGACATCGTGCAGGACTTTACGGCTTCAAACGGAAACAGCCTCAAGGCTTTCCTGAAGAAATGGGCGGATGACAAGTCGAACATAAGTTCTCCGAAGTCGGATGATGCTGTCCGGATCATGACAGTGCACAAGTCCAAGGGACTGGATTTTCCGTATGTGATATTCCCGTCTCTGGATTCAGTCGGTTTCTTTGCACATGGAGCAAGGTGGTCAAGACCGGATGCGGAAGGTACAGAGCTTGAGGACGTTGCAGACGGTGTGTACGATGTATACCTGTCGGGGAAAAGCGTCGATACCCTTTTTGAAAAAAGGTACAGGGAGGAAGTCCTTATGCAGTATATTGATAATATAAACATCCTGTATGTCGCCTTTACACGTGCTTCCGATGCCATGACCATATTGTCTTCCATGCCGGAGGGTGATGGCTTTGCAAGGTGGATGAGGAACTTCATGGATGACCGCGGCGGAGAGATGGGTTTCGTTACGGAAGGTTCGGATGAGGAGGGTGCTGTATTCTTCCGTAAAGGCTCTTTCCCTGAAATTTCGGTTCCGGTTCATTCGTCTGTGGCTAGGATGCAGTCATCATTCTGTTCATATGAGGGAGGAAGAAGACGCCTGAGGCTGTCGGAGGATGCCCGTGATTTCTTTTCGGATGAAGGCGGCACCGGGATCGCCGCATCGAACAGGATAAGGGGAGTCGTGCTCCATGACGTCCTTTCACGGATAGTATCTCCGTCAGATCTGGATGAGGCCGTCCGTTCTGTCATGATGGAAGGAAGTCTGACGGCATCCGAGACTGAGGAAGTCAGAACCCTTCTCAAGGAAGCGATAGAGTCAGTGAGCGGATATGGCTGGTTCCCGGACTCCCCTGACCGTGTCCTGAACGAGGCCGAACTGATTGATACGGACGGTTCCGTATATCGCCCTGACAGGGTTGTGATATCGGATGGCAGAGTCAGGGTGATAGATTTCAAGTTCGGAGAACATCATATTAAATACGAGAGGCAGGTGCGCCGGTATGCCGACATATGGCGCAGGATGGGTTTTTCCGAAGTGTCTGCATATTTGTGGTATGTCCAGACCGGAGAAGTGATGGGAATCCTTTAAAATTTTGTATATTTGCAGATTGACTAAAAGGTTGTTTATGGAGAATAATGATATAGATACATGCAAGCTGCTTTACAATACGGAAAGAGTAAAGCTGTACATACCTGAATATGGCCGTAATGTCCAGAAGATGGTGGATTATCTGAAGACGATAGAGGACAGACAGAAGAGGAACGAGCAGGCAAGGGCCATAATAAAGGTCATGGAGATCCTCAATCCGTCAGTGCATCTTCAGGATGATTATGAACATAAGTTATGGGATCACCTCTTCATAATATCGGGATTTGACCTTGATGTGGATGCGCCGTATCCTATGCCGGCGCCGGACAGCCTGTATGATCGCCCCGAAATGATACCTCTCAGGAACAAGCCGATAAAGGCGAACCATTACGGAAGGAATATAGAGAGCATAATAGATCTGATTGCGGAGAAGGAGGATGGAGAGGCAAAGACAGCCATGATACGTTCCCTTGCAATCTACATGAGGCAGCAGTATCTGATATGGAACAAGGACACTGTGGCGGAAGAGACGATATTTCAGGATATAGAGAAACTGTCTGATTACCGGATAAAGGTGCCCGAAGGATTGGCTCTTGGCCGTGTCGATTCTGGAACAAGTTTCTCCCGTCCGGGACTCAACCCGTCGAAGGGAGGAAGAAATCAGAACAGGCAGAGGAATAACCAGAAGAACTATAGGAAGAAATAATGAAGAGATTATTTTCAGATATAGATCCGGACAAGAAGTCCAGCATATTGAAATACACAGGCATTGCGGTGCTTGTGTTTGCTTTATTCACCCTTATATCGTCGCTGTCATATCTTTTTACCTGGCAGGCTGACCAGAGCCTTATGTCAGATCCCGATATGATGTCCAAAGGGGTTGATGTGGAAAACTGGGGCGGAAAGCTGGGATACAGGTGGAGTCGCTTCCTGGTGTCCGGATGTTTCGGTCTTGGAAGCTTCGCCCTTGTGTTCCTGATGGGGGCGGTGGCATACAGGCTTTTCTTCTGGAACAGACATATAGGCCTGTTGAGAACGACTTTCGTTACAGTAAGCGGGGCATTCCTGTCATCACTTATACTGTCTTTTGTTTCCATGGCCTTCGGACCGGATACCGCTTTTGGGGGCGGTCTTGGAGGAGATGCCGGCCATGCTGTAGTTTCATGGCTTTCAAACATGACCGGTGAGCTTGTCACTGGTCTGATGCTTGTCGCTTTGACGATAGCGTGGCTTCTGATTTCCAGCGGAAGGTTCGCTGAATGGTTCGCATCAGTCGGCGAAGATACGGGGAATCCGGAGAAAGAGGAGGTGCCTGAAGATCTGAACCCGGTGAGCCTTACCCCGGAAGACGTGTCTCCGATAGAGAATGTCGAGGAGGCTGTGGAGGAACTTACGGAATACGAAGATCCTGCGACTGAGTCTGTGCCAGCTGTAGAACCGGTCATTCCTGCAGAACATGTCGGAACTGAACGTACCCGGTCTGAAATGGAAGTCATAATGGGCGGTGACTTTACTGAAAAGGTGACCGAGGAACTACCTCGTATAGATAACCGTGAAGAACTGGAAAGATTCAAGTTCCCTCCTTTGGATCTCCTCAAGGACTATGCTGAAGGTCAGCATAAGGTAAGCCAGCAGGAACTTGACATAAATAACAACCGCATCCGCGCGACACTTCAGAACTACAGGATCGAAGTTGACCGTGTGACGGCTGTGGTAGGCCCGACGGTGACCCTTTACAAGGTGGTACCTTCTGCCGGCGTACGTGTTTCAGCGATAGAGAATCTCCACAGGGAGATCGCTATGGCTCTCGGTGCAAGCGGTGTGCGTGTCGTCACTCTACCTGACTGTGTCGGTATCGAGGTACCTAACAATACTCCGTCAATCGTTCCTTTGAAGTCAATGCTGAACGACGAATCGTTCAGAAACAGCAAGGCTGAACTTCCGATAGCCATCGGATATACGATCACCCAGGAAGTCAAGACCTTCGACCTTACCGATGCCCCTCACCTCCTTATCGCCGGTGCCACCAAGCAGGGTAAGTCGGTGGGACTGAATGTCATAATTTCATCACTGCTTTACGCAAAGCATCCTACCGAACTGAAGTTTGTGTTCATTGACCCGAAGATGGTTGAGTTCACTGCTTATAATTCTCTTCTGAAGCATTATCTTGCAGTCCTTCCTATGGCTGCAAGCGAGGAGGATGAAAGAGAGAATGCCATCATCAAGCAGCCGAAGCAGGCGGAGGCTGTCCTGAATTCGCTCTGCATCGAGATGGACGAGCGTTATAAACTTCTTGCTGCTGCCGGAGTCAACGATATCAAGCTATATAACGACAAATACAAGGACCGTCGTCTTCTCCCTACTGAAGGACATAAGTTCCTGCCGTATCTGGTGGTCGTGATCGATGAGTATGCCGATCTTACGATGACTGGAGGTGCGAATCCGGATGCAAGGAAATGCGCCAAGAACATAAGTGATTCGATCGTACGTCTGGCGCAGAAGGGTAGGGCTGCAGGTCTTCATGTGATAATCGCCACACAGCGTCCGTCCGTGAATGTGATCACCGGTCTTATCAAGACCAACTTCCCTACCAGAATCGCCTTCAGAGTGGTTTCCGGAGTGGATTCAAGAACCATTCTGGACTCATACGGAGCTGAAAACCTCATCGGAAGGGGAGATATGCTCTACTATGCTGGAGTCGAGATGGAACGTGTGCAGTGTGCTCTTGTCAGCATGGCTGAAATCAACAGGATCACGAAGTTCATCGGTGACCAGACCGGATATAAGCAGTGCTGCAATACTCCATATTACCTGCCTGTCCCTGAATCACAGGATGGTGAGACAAGCGGAGGCACGATAGACATGCAGAACATTGACCCTCTTTTCGAGGATGCTGCACGTATGGTGGTTACCTCGCAGCGAGGATCCACATCAGACCTTCAGCGTCGTCTGGGCATGGGATATGCAAGGGCAGGACGTGTGATGGACCAGCTGGAAGGTGCCGGAATCGTAGGACCGCAGGAGGGATCTAAGCCTCGTCAGGTCCTTGTGACTACCTTCGATGAACTCGACGAGATTCTTTCGCATTTTGTTAAGTAACCCCTTACCTGTTACGGAGTGAAGACACTTCTTCATATTATTATGTTTATCCTGTCGCTTCCGACCGGAATCTCTTCTGCGCAGATCAATGACAGACTGATAGAGGAAATCATGACTGACGCGTCAGATGCATGTGTGACTTTGACTTATTCCCTGGATGCAAAGGTGGATGATGCGACAGTCAGTGACAGCGGCACCGTAGTGGCGCAGGACGACCTTTGGTGCCTTAAGGGAGAGACTCTGGAAATATATACATGTGCGGACGGGACATGGATACTGTATCCGGAATCACAGGAGGCTATGATAGAGCCCAGGTGGACATACGATGATCTGAAGGCTTTCTACAGAAACCTTCTGTCATCATCTGGTAATGAAGTCGGACTGAATATAACCTCGAAGGTCATTTCGGAAAAGAGGCCTGTTTCGTATTTCGTACCGGAAACAGGATCTGACTGGGTGGTTACCGATCTCCGTTAGAGTTCTTCCAGAACAAATCCTTCCGAGCACCATGTCTTGAAGACCCCGTCTTCGTCATAAATGAGGCATCCCTCGAGATTGTCTCTGTCCTTCAGGAGTCTTTGGGATTCTTCCAGCCCGACGACCATGCAGTAGGTCGCGTATGCGTCTGCTGTCAGGGCGTCTTTAGCTACGATAGTGGCACTCAATAAGTTATGTGATACGGGGTAACCTGTGCGAGGGTCAATGGAGTGCGAGTATTTCTTGCCGTCCTTGATGTAGAATTTCCTGTAATTTCCTGATGTCACGATTCCATGCGGGCCATCCGGCGCACGGAATATTCCCTGAATCTGCGCTCCGAGCTCATTATTGCCGTCTATAGGCTTGTCTATTCCGAGCGACCATGGCTGACCTGAAGGATTCAGTCCGTCGCAGAAGATTTCTCCGATGTCCACCATCATGTCCTTTACACCGATGGAATACAGATATTCAGCTACAAGGTCGCAACTGTAGCCTTGAGCAATGGCATTGTAATTAAGCTGACCTTTGTTCTCTGCCATCATGAGTCCCATTCCGCAGGATTCCTTTGTTTCCCTGACTTTCTCGTCGGAAGGGAAGTCCCCGCTTTTGAAACCGAATCCCCAAAGGTCGAACAGGGGACCGGCAGCAACATCGACCACGCCTTCAGTCTCATTGAAGATTCTTACGGCATGGGAGTAGATGTCAATGAATATGCTGTCGGGAATTATTGTTTCTCCGGCATTGAAGCGGCTCAGCAGCGAGTTCTTGTTATATCCGGACAGTGAATTGTCTATGTTGCGAAGAATAGTCTCTATTGAGTCCCTGATCTCTTCCGGGCTGGCTTCAACCATTCCATATCTGCCGTTGAGGTTCAGCTTGACCGTGTATGTCCCTCCCTGTGCGTAGCCTGTCACAGACATATACCTGTCTCCTGGAGTGCATGAGATGATGATGCATGACAGGAAAATTATACCGAAAAGTCGTAATATGTTCTTCATTGGCGTGTGTGCGGCAAAGTATTTGTACAAAGGTAGCGGTTTTTCAAATTAAAATCCCCATATTTGCACGATTATAGTTTAATTTTAAGAAAGAGAAATGAGTTTTCGAAAACTGAACTTGTTTGTATTTGCGGCAGTAGCGCTTGTTGCTGCATCTTCTTGTAAGGATGACGATGATACGACGGTTTTGCCTTATCTCGAAGGGTTGTATTTCGATTGTCCTGATTTTGTGAATCCAGGTCAGGCGGTTACCATGGTGCCTGAGGGTGTGGTTGAGCCGGAAGGTGTGGAGGTAGGTTATTTCTGGAGAGTTACTCCTACCATGAGTTCGAATGATACTACCGATGTATATGTTCATTGGTTCTCGGATACCCTGAAGACATACAGCGTCAATTGTTACGCATTCGCGGAAGGGTATAACAATACCTCGTATAGCAGGGATGTCTTGGTTATCAAGGGAGGACTGGACGGTTCTGTAACTGAAACCGGCATCAAGGCTTCAGACCCGAAGGTCAGGTTTGACGGTATAGATTATTATTATACCAAGGTCGGCAATCTATATTGGTTCAGAAACAATCTGGCTAATACTGCAGCAGGTATTCCTTATGTGAATGAAGAGGTTACATCAGACGTCTTCGGACGCTTCTACAATTATGACGAGGCATTGACAGCATGTCCTGAAGGATGGCGCCTTCCTACCGAAGATGACTGGATGGACCTTCTGGAAGCCATAGGCTCCCCGGCTTCAAAAAAGTATGCGGCAGTTGAGGATGTCGCATCGAAACTTTTTGCCAATGCTTCATTCAACAGTGTTCAGATGCTGAATTACTGGCCGGAAGTAGGGGACATTACAAATTCAGCCAAGGTCAGCCTTCTGCCTTTCGGATATGCTAATCTCGGAAACATGAATGCTGAAGGAAAGTATCCTGATGCTTCTTTCGACGGTATATTCGAGTATGCGGTATATTGGACTGCGGACAAGGTGGAGGATGAAGACGGCATGGCATACTACAGGTATCTTATAGGAACCCAGCCAGAAATGATGGTCGGAAAAGGTGATGTCAATACATTCGGTGCATCTGTAAGGTGCGTCCGTGATGCTCAATAATTATAGCTTATGAAAAAGGGTCTTATTGCTTTGATCGTAGTGGCAGCTGTGCTGCTCGGTGCGTTTGTGTGGGTGAAGAATGTATATAACCAGATAGTGGTCTCTGATGAGTATGTGCAGTCTTTGTGGTCACAGGTGGAAAATGTATATCAGCGTAGAGCAGACCTGATTCCTAATCTGGTCTCTACCGTCAAGGGTTATGCCTCTCATGAATCGGAGACTCTTGAAAGTGTTGTGGCTGCACGTGCAAAGGCGACCCAGGTCACAGTCGATCCATCTGACCTTACTCCGGAATCTCTTGCACAGTTCAACGAGGCACAGGATGAGCTTTCTGCGGCACTGGGAAGACTTCTCCTCATCCAGGAAAACTATCCGGACCTCAAGGCAAATCAGAATTTCCTCGATCTTCAGGCTCAGCTGGAAGGTACGGAAAACCGAATAGCGACTGAAAGGATGAAGTTCAATGAAGGTGTCAAGTCATACAATACGGGAATCAGAAGATTCCCGGACAACATTATAGCCTCGCTGTTCGGCTTCGAGAAGAAAGGTTATTTCGAGGCTAAGGCAGGAGCTGATGTCGCCCCTGTGGTTGAATTCTAGATATGAAACATTTCAGAAACATATACAAGAAAGCGGCCCTGATACTTATCGGGGCTGTTTTTACATCTGTCCTCTATGCAATACCTTCCCGTCCGCAGCCGCAGAGGCTTGTCAATGATTTTGCAGGACTTTTCACTCCCGGACAGGTGTCGGATCTTGAGGAAATCCTTGTGGCCTTTGACGACACGACCTCAAATCAGATAGCTGTGGTGACAGTCAAGGACCTTGAGGGATATGAAGCTTCGGAATATGCGACGCGCATAGGACTGGACTGGGGTGTGGGGTCGGAGAAGTTCGACAACGGTGTGGTCCTTCTTGTGAAGCCGCGCATAGGCAATTCATACGGAGAGGTTTTCATTGCCGTAGGCTATGGTCTGGAAGGTGCGATTCCTGATGCCTATGCCAGACGTATCGTGGATCAGGTACTTATACCACATCTGGGAGAAGGTGACTATTATGGCGGAGTAGAGGCTGCATGTGAAGTGCTGATGAAACTTGCCAGCGGTGAGATTTCGGAAGTTCGTCCCGATGAGGATGACGATGCCTTTCTGATAGGATTCTGTATCTTCATAGGAATCATTATACTGATTCTCATCATTGCAATTGCTGCCGGTGACGGAGGGAACGGCAGTGGTGGCAGTGGAGGCCGCAGGACAATCTATACCGGACCGATAATTACCGGAGGAAGAGGAGGCTTCGGAGGAGGAGGCTCATTCGGTGGCGGCTTCGGTGGTTTCGGAGGCGGTTCCTTCGGCGGTGGTGGAGCAGGCGGAAGGTTCTAGAGCCATGATTACATCAGTGCGATTATACCAAGGGCATCCGAGAGGGCGGTGACAAGCGCTTCGGTTGCTCTTGTCAGTATTTCAGGGCATCCTCCCAGTGAGGACAGGCACAGGACGGTCAGGGATGAGGGGATTATGAGTGTTATCAGGGGCAGTGCGATTAGATTTGTCAGGATGAAGCAGAGCGGAAATGTACCGAAGTACATATAGGCCAGAGGTCCGGTGGTGATCTGGCAGGAAATGGATAAGGATGCAGTTTCCCATATCAGATATAGCGGATTTCTTCTTCCGGAGGGATCAGGCCAGAATCCGCGCAGTCCGGGATAGATGAAGGCTATTCCTGCCATGGCTGCGTATGAGAGTTGGAATCCGACTTCTGAAAGGTCCAAGGGGATGATGGTAAGGTGTATCAGGAGTGCTGCCATCAGGATGGATCCGGTGTTCTTGAAACGTCCGGTCAGGGTTGCGGTTTCTCCGATAAGAATGAACAGACTTGCGCGGACTATCGACGGTCCGGCTCCGACTGCGAGAGTGTACAGTCCACAGATGAGTATGATGGCAATGGAGCGTATGGACCGTGCTAAAGGTGAATTTCCGAAGATAGAGAGGATCTTGGCGACGATTCCATAGATGATTCCAAGATGGAGCCCGGATAGGGCCAGGATGTGCGAGGCACCGCTCGAACGGAAAGCTTCTGTGATATGGACGGGAATGTCTGAACGGTCTCCGATTATCAGTGCTTTCAGGATGGCATTTGTGTCGGGATTTCTGAAATTCAAGGAATCTATTGCGGCGCCCATTGCACGGCCGGAAATGCCTGCGGATTCCAGCAGGACTTCGAAGTCTTGTCTCCCGGCTGAAGCCGTTTCTGCATAGATACCTGATATGATGCCGCAGGATGCCAGGCACAGACAGATGGTTATGCGGATGACGGCGGATGGAAAAACGCCATGAACGGGGTGCAGAAGGAATATGACGGAAGAGACTATTACTGAAAACGCGAGAGCAGAATATATGGAATGAGAAACATTTGACAGACCTCCGCCAAGGACCACCGTGGCCACTCCTGCCGCAAATGGTAATGCAATCCCTGCCATATCCCTCTCCGCTACCATTTCATACCGAATTTTTGCTAAAGTAGCGATAAATTTTATAACTTTGCAAAGATTGACCGGAAAATTTGTAATAATTATTATATCATGATCATTTTAGTACTCAATTGTGGAAGTTCTTCGTTGAAGTATCAGCTTCTCGACATGAAGAATGATGAAGTGTATGATCTCCTTGCGAAAGGTCTTGTCGAGAGAATCGGCATGGAAATAGGATGTATTACGCACAAGGCAGAAGGAAAGGAAAAATATGAAAGGGAAATGCCGATAGCAGACCATACCGTAGGTATTCAGGCCGTCATGGATGCTCTTCTTGACAAGGAATTCGGTGTCCTTTCAAGTCTTGAAGATATTGAGGCTGTCGGCCATAGAGTGGTCCATGGTGCAGAGGAGTTCGTGTGCAGCCAGCTTATTACCGATGCCGTCATCGCCCAGCTGGAAAAGTGCTCGGTTTTCGCTCCGCTTCATAACCCTGCCAACATCCTTGGAATCAAGGCGGTGAGCGCTGTGCTTCCGTCTGTACCTCAGGTGGGAGTGTTCGATACTGCTTTCCATCAGACCATGCCTTCATATGCATACATGTATGGTCTTCCATACGAGTATTATGAGAAATATGGTATCCGCCGGTATGGATTCCATGGCACAAGCCACAAATATGTTTCAGCAAAGGGTGCAAAGTTCGCAGGTGTCGATCTTGAAAACTCAAAGATAATCACATGCCATCTTGGTAACGGTAGCTCGATTACGGCCGTGGAGAACGGAAAGTCTGTGGACACTACCATGGGCTTCACTCCTCTCGAGGGTCTGATCATGGGTACAAGATGCGGTAATATCGATCCTGAGGTTGTCATCTACCTTCAGGAGAAGGAGGGACTTACCCCTTCTGAGATGAGCAAGGTACTCAACAAGAAGAGCGGACTTCTTGGTCTGTCATGCATATCTTCAGACGGCCGTGACATCAGCGCTGCAGCAGACGCAGGCGACCAGAAGGCTAAACTTGCACTCAAGAAGCTGGCTTATGACATCACAAAATCCATAGGTGCCTACGCTGCAGCGATGAATGGTGTGGACCTGATTGTATTTACCGGAGGTATAGGTGAGAACAATACACGGATGCGCCGCAAAGTATGTGAAAACCTTACATATCTTGGTGTGGACTTCAATTATGATGCGAATGCCGTTGCCGGAAAGGATATCATGCTCACTTTGCCTGATTCTAAGGTAAAGGTGGCTGCCATCACGACCAATGAGGAACTGATGATCGCGCGCGATACAATGAACATCGTTCAGAACGAAGAGTAGTCATGTTTACCAGATTTTCCGAAATATTCGAGGAACTCCGCAGCAGGGGGGAAAGGAAAAGAATGATCGCTGCATGGGGTGTGGACAGCCATACGATTGCAGCCGCTTCTCAGGCAGTTGGTCTTGGTCTGGCAGATGTCACTCTTGTGGGTGACAATGCTATGATTGCTGATGCCTGCAAGGAGGAGGGCGTCGATCCTGCAATATTTACCGTAATACATAATCCGTCAGAACTTTCTTCTGTCGCTCAGGCCGTGCAGATGGTCCGCGACGGAGAAGGTGACTTCCTGATGAAGGGATTATGCTCTACAGACAAGTTTCTCCGTGCAATACTGAACAAGGAGACTGGTCTTCTTCCTCCAAAGGGAACGCTTACTCATTGTACTACTCTGGAGATACCTTCATATCATAAGCTGCTGTTTGTGGGTGATGTTGCTGTGATTCCAGCCCCGGATATCAAGCAGAAGCAGATAATCATGGAGTGCCTTGTAAGGACTGCAAAGGCTGTCGGAGTAGAGAAACCGAAGGTTGCCATAATTGCAGCTACCGAGCAGGTCCTGACAAGCCAGCCTGCAACTGTTGAGGCTGCCATGCTTTCAAAGATGGTGGATCGAGGACAGATTAAGGGGTGCATAGCGGACGGACCTCTGGCTCTGGATGTTGCCATTGACCAGGAGTCTGTGGACATAAAGGGACTTGTCAGCCCTGTTGCAGGAGATGCGGACTGTCTGCTTTTCCCTAACATAGAGTCAGGAAATGTATTCTATAAGGCTAACTCAAAACTGGTTCCTGGGGTACGTCAGGCCGGAATGCTTGTCGGCGCAAAGGTGCCTTGTGTACTTTCAAGCCGTGCGGACAGCATAGATACGAAACTGAACTCAATAGCAATTGCCGCCATGTCGGTCAAGTAGAATGAAGATGAACGGAAGGATATTGGTTATAAACACCGGATCTACATCAAGCAAGATCGGATTCTATGACTCGGGAGAAAAGCTCTTTGAGACGAATCTTACACACTCTGCAGAAGAAGTGGCACGATATGAGTCCGTGATGGATCAGACGCCTATGCGTCGTGATGCCATCACGGATTTCCTTTCAGAAAAGGGAATCTCCCTGGAATCCATTGATGTCGCAATGGCTCGAGGAGGCCTCATCACTCCGATACGTACAGGCGTGTATGAAGTCAACCAGGAAATGCGTGATGCACTTATGGCAGGAAAGGAAGGCGTCCATGCATGTAACCTGAGTGCTCTTCTGGCAGACGATATCGCTGTCATGGTAAATGAGGCGAGAGCGTCGAAGGGTATTGAAGGCAGATGTCGTGCATTCATTGCAGATCCTCCGATGGCCGACGAGATGCTCCCTGAAGTAAAGGTCGGTGGCCTGCCTGAATTTCCTCGCAGAACCCTTTTCCATGCGCTTAATTCCCGTGCAATGGTCCGTCGTTACGCAAGAAGCGTAGGAAAGACGAATAAGGATGTCACTGTAATAGTTGCCCATATGGGAGGCGGCAGCTCAGTGTCACTCCATCGTAACGGACTTGTGATTGATACCAACGATGCCTTGGGCGGTGACGGTCCGATAAGCCCTGAGCGTGCCGGAAATGTACCTGGATTCCCTCTCGTGGAGAAATGTTTCAGCGGCAACTGGACTGAGGCCCAGATAAAGAAGCGCCTTGTGGGAAGAGGCGGCGCTGTAGCATATTTCGGTACCAACGATTTCCGCGAGCTTGCAGCCCGTGCCCAGGCAGGAGATCAGGAAGTGGATACTTTCCTCAAGGGTTACTGTATCTCGTTCGCCAAATATATTGCTGGCCTTGCTGCCGTTGTATGCGGAAAGGTCGATGCCATAATCCTTACAGGCGGCATCGCATACAGTGAACTTATTACAAGGGAGATATCGGAACGTGTGGAGTTTATTGCTCCTGTGGTCGTTTACCCAGGCGAGAACGAACTTGAATCACTCGCCGAGAACGGTTACGGTATTCTTGCAGGCGAGTTTGAAATCCGCTATTACCATCCGGACCATTTCTAGAAGGAAAACTATCTGACGAACAGGTTGCGCTCGGGGAGAATGTCGCTGTAAAGTTCACGGCACTGCTTGAAGAGCGCTTCCGTGTATCTGGCCTGGCTTGGACCTCTATATGTGCTGGTATTGGTTATCATTATCCAGCATTCTCCGTCGGGGAACTGTCTTACAAGCGCACATGTACCTGAAAGAGTACCGGTGCGGCTCCATCCCTTTTCTGGTGCTGTATCATTCCATCCTAAAGAGTAAGTCTCCTTGTCGAAGTATTCTGTCATCTGCTCGAATGCTTCCTGTGAAATGATGTCCGGAACTTCAGGACGTCCGTCTATGGATGCGACCAGACGTGCCATTTCTGCCGGTGAAGCACACCATGCACCGGCTCCTGAAAGTAGAGGGATGTTGTTTCCGCCGTAGCATCTTTCGACCATTTCGCCGTTATCGGAATAATCTTCGATATACTTTCCGTCTCCGTTATGGGTATAGTAACGCACTTCGTTGTCGCGCTTGTCCTCGTAGTAGTTTCCGCCGATATGCATGTCATAGCATCCTGCAGGAGCAAGGACTTCCTTCAGGATGAATTCTTCATACGGCATTCCCGATACTTTCTCAATGATTTCAGAAAGGAGAAGATATCCGAAGTTCGAATACTTCTGCCATGAACCAGGCATAAAGCTCAGTCTATGCTTAAGTACCAGTCCGTAGAAGTCTTCCTTTACAGGAGGATTGTCCAGCTGAAGCTGATGCTTCACGTCTCTGGATGAGAACAGGGGATCGCGATAGAATCCCCCCTGATGTCTCAGGAGATGCTCGACTGTTATCTTGTGATGATTCTTATCCTTTATGACCGAATTGAAAAGCGAGTCGTTGAGAATGCCGGAAGGTCCGAAGACGGTATCCTTGATGCTGAGTGAGTCCCTGTCCTGAAGCACCATGATGCCGACTGCAGTGATCAGTTTTGAAACGGACGCCATTCGCAGTATGTGTGATGGCTGCATCTTCACTCCCGATTCTTCATCTGCCCACCCGTAACCTTTTGCATAGAGAAGTGAGTCATTTCTGGTGATGGCGAGAGATGCTCCCTTCATCTCCCATCTTCTCATGTATGCCTCCACCTTCTTGTCAAGTCCTTTCAGCGCCTCGAATTCCGAGGAATCGTTGGTCAGGACTTCGTTAAGCATCACTCTTGCGGGGGCAAGTGGTGCCGGATGTTCGAGAGGAGTCTTGATTACGATGGTTGCTGTTGCTGTCACGATGGCTGCGATGGCCAGTACGGCAATTATCAGGGATGAAGTTTTTTTCATAGCGGCTACAGGAGTCCTGTCCTTTTGGCGAAATCAATTATAAAGTCAGCTGTTCCTTCTATTCCTAGTATGCTGGAGTCCACACAAAGATCGTATGTGGATGCAACGCCCCAGTTTCCGAAAGTGTAGTAGTTATAGTATTCTTCTCTTGACTTGTCTTTCTGGAGGATAAGAGCCTCTGCCTTTTCCGCACATATATTGTGTCTTTCGCATATGCGCCCCACTCTTACGGAAAGAGGAGAGGTGAGGAATACGTTCAATACGCAGTCCATGTCTCTCAATACGTAGTCCGAACATCTGCCGACAATTATGGCAGACCCCTGTCCGGCAATCTTACGGATGGTCGAACATTGTATTTCGAACAGACCGTTGTCACTCATATAGTTCTCTGTGGGAAATGATATGAGGCTTGTGAAAACGGATGACAGCGAAAATATCCTGCGCTTTTCGTCACTCTGTTCAAACAGTTCGGCGCTGAATCCGCTGTCCTGTGCTGTCCTTGCGATAAGTTCCCTGTCAAATACAGGAATACCGAGCTTCTTACCCAGTTCAGACGCCACTCCCAGACCTCCGCCTCCGAATTGTCTTCCGATGTTGATGATGATCTTCTTTTCCATATGGTGTCCTCCTATAGTTGGCTGCCAAGAATAGACGGGTCATCACCGTCCTTGAGCAAGCTGAATTTCCTGAAGAGTCTTCCGAGCATGAATATCGTAACCAGAGTAGATATTCCGTCAGCGATAGGGAAACTGGTCCATACTCCATCTGCACCATAGAATAGCGGCAGGATGTAAAGCATCGGCAGCAGGAAGAGAAGCTGTCTTGAAAGCGACAGTATTATTGACTTCTTTACCATACCGAGACTCTGGAAGAAGTTGGTAGCGATCATCTGGAATCCGACAATAGGGAAGACAAGCGTCATGATACGCATTGCCTTTGCCGACAGTTCGGTCAGTTCAGGATCGTGAGTGAATATGCCGACCGCTGCTCTAGGGAAGAACATTCCGACAATGAAGCACAATGTCGTCACTACCATCGCAAGTCTTGCAGTCTTCCAGAAAACCTCCTTTACCCTTGAATACTGGCGCGCCCCGTAGTTGTATCCTGCTATAGGCTGCATGCCTTGATTGAGTCCCATGCATATCATTATGAACATGAATACCAGACGGTTGCAGATTCCATATGCGCCTATGCCGAGATCTCCGCTGTATTCCCTGAGCTGCTGGTTGATGAAAAGTGTCACAAGACATGCTGCTGCATTCATCAGGAACGGACCCATGCCGATCATCAGGGAATCCTTGGCAACCCTTGCGTCCAGACGGAATATGCCTTTTTCAAAATGGAGAGGCTTGCTTCTGTCGCTGAAATGCTTCATCACGATGACCATTGCGGCAGTCTGTGCTATGACTGTAGCCCATGCTGCTCCTGATATTCCCATATCCAGTACAAAGATGAATATCGGGTCCAGGATTGCATTGAATGCGACGGTGAATATAGTCAGGGCCATTGCCTTTTTCGGATTTCCGGCAGACCTCATGGCTGCATTAAGACCGAAATACAGATGGGTGACCACATTTCCTATAAGTATGATTGTAATATACTCCTTGGCATATGGAAGAGTGTTCTCGCTAGCTCCGAAGAAGTAAAGGATCGGGTCTATGAACAGCAAGGCGATTGCCATGAAGACGACACCGATGATTGTGTTGAGGGTCACTACGTTTCCCAGAACCTTGTTGGCGGCTTTGTAGTTCTTCTGTCCGAGAAATACGGAAAGCATGGTGGAGGCTCCGACTCCTACGAGTGTGCCGAAGGCTGTCGACAGGTTCATCAGAGGAAAGGTGACGGCCAGGCCGGAAATGGCCAGAGGACCTACACCTTGTCCGATGAAGATGCTGTCCACCATGTTGTAAAGCGAAGATGCGGTCTGCGCGATGATTGCAGGCAGAGCATACTGCTTCAGAAGTCTTCCTATCTTCTCGGTTCCAAGTTCAGTGGGGATTGCATTTGTCTGACCAGCCATCCCTAATCCTCCTCGTCAGGATTTTTGACTATTTCAATCTCAAATACCAGCGGCGCATATCCAGGGATGCTTTCTCCGCTTCCTGAATAACCGTATCCGTAGTTTGAAGTGAATACTCCGATGCCTTTCTCAAAGGCCCTCATCTGCCATAGAGTAAGTGCGAAGCCGGTTATGATCGATGACGAACTCATTGTTATGTCAGAATACTCTTCGCCCCATGTGACTGAAACCGGAGCATAGGTTCTTGATGAAGACCATATGCCGCTGTCCTTGGCAATCCTTTCGTCAGTGGTGTCGAATACCTTGCCGTTAATGAGTTTTCCAGTGTAGTTGATATATATGGTCGAGTCGCTGGGGAAAGAAGTCGTATCTGCTGGAGGAGTGATCTGCTTGTAATAGAATCCTTCATGGCCGGCAAGGGAATCAGCTGCCGTCATGCCGTTGAAGATGTCCTTGTGTTCTTCAAAATATTCCCCGATCCTGTTTTCCTGCCATTCGTAGATGTCATCAGTGAAGTCCTTGATGGTGAAATCATATATGGCGCTTGAATATGATGATTCTTCATCGAGATAATCTGCTTCAGTCCCATATGTCGAATATGACATCAGCCATGTTGGAATGATGACTTTCCGGTGACCTCCGACCTGCATGCCGACCAGAGCTTCCAGAAGTCCCGCATGTAACGCCCCTTCCGCTGTAGGCTGGAACTTGGCTCCATAATATGCGGCTTCGCTGTATGTTCCCAATTGTTCTGCTGTTTCCTTGAATGTAGAGGCAGCAATATTTCCTTCAAGATCGGTGGCCACATAATCAAGCAGTGCGAATCCGTCCTTTGTGACTTCCGTTCCTGTTCCTTTGTCATCTTCCAGGATGTAGATTCCCAGACCGGTCGGTTGTGCGTCAGGATAATTTATCTGCATCCAAGCGTCAAAATATCTTTTATTGGCATCATTGGTTCCGCTTACGGCATGTTTCGCACAGCCCTGGAAGGAAAGAGCTGCAGCGGTGATCATTAACGATACTATAATTCTCTTCATTATGATATGACTTTCTTATGAACTTGCAAAGATAATAAAAAATGCTGTATGTCACTAATCATTTGCGACACCGACAACCCAAATCTTCCAGAGTTGTGCGGAATTTGCAGGAATTATGCCAAAGTGCTCGTTTCCGAATCCATATTTGCCTGAGAACAGGATTTCACATTCCTCACCTGCCTTTACGCCAAGCAGTCCGTCCTTGATCCCCGGTATGAGTCTGGCATCCGTCATGTCTGTCTCATAGATCTGGTATTCTGCGTCAGTAAGGTCCCAGTTCAGTTCTTCCGCAGTTTCCTGACGGTTCGTGGTGAAAAGGTTTGACGGATTGAAACTCCCCGAGAATGTATAGCCGGCATAATAGAACGAAACGAATCCGTCCCTTTCCAGTTCCTCGCCTTCACCTTCCTTGAGGACAAGCCTGTTTGCCCCTCCGTTACGGACGGAACGGTATTCCTCGCCTTTTCCGGATATGTAGCTGTCTATCTTGCTTTCCTGATTGTTGTATGTCTGCTCCAGTTTGCTGCCCATGCACGAAGTCATGGCCAGGATCATGGCAGAAGCGAATATTCTGATAATGTTATTCATCTTTAAAAAATAAATGTGTGTACTTTTCTATGTAGTCCGGAATGTCTTCCGTTCCGTTCACGTCTTCAGGTACATGGAGCCTTCCTCCGGCAGCGTTTTCATGTCCGCCTCCGTTGAAGAACTTCCGGGCGCACAAGTTTGCGGATGTCCCTCTTTTTGAACGGATGGAGATCCTGATGCGGTCGCTGTCTTCCTTTGCGAGTATGCTCATGCGTACATCTGCGATGGATAAAGGCATGTTCACGAAACCTTCCGTATCGCCTTCTGCAACCATGTATTCCTTCTGAGTCTTGCTGTCAAGCACGATGTATGCCACACCGTCGTCCGTTATGTGAAGCAGGTCCTTCATCATGTGGCCCATGAGACGGAGCCGGTTCTCGCTGTACTGATTATAAAGATTGTTCAGTATCGCGTCCCTGTCGACGCCGGCTTCCAGAAGATCGGACGCCATGTGCAGAGTGGACGGGAATACGGAATTTGCAAAGTTGTTCGTATCGGTCGTCATTCCTGTCATCAGCGCTTCCGCACATTCTTTCCCGAGGTTATGAGCGTTGCCGTTCATGACGGACGTGTGCATCAGGATATGGTACAGCAGTTCGGATGCGGATGATACTTCAGTTTCCGAAAACGACAGGTCGAACAGTTCCCTCGAGGGGTTCAGGTGATGGTCGACGAGTACCTTTTTCCCTTGCGCCTGATGCAGGGCGTCCTCCAGTCTGTCTGTCCTGTGGAATGCATTGAAGTCCAGGCATATTATGAGGCGGCTTTCTGCAATGGTCCGGACAGCGCCTGAAGGATCGTCTTCATATATGACGATGTCATCAGCCATTTCTCCGGAAACAAGGAATGACAAGTATGAAGGATAGGTGTCGTTCAGGACAATTCCGGCATGTCTGCCCAGTCCTTTGAGGTATCGGTACATTGCCGTAGCGCTTCCCATCGCGTCTCCGTCAGGCTTCATGTGTGTCACGATACAGATGCTTGAAGCCTCTCTTATCATGCTTTCCAATCTGCTTATATTGCCAGAATTGATGTCCTTCATTGTTTTTGTGATTTTTTTGATGTTGCAAAATTACAAATTATATTGCATTTCATAAATCAATTTCATAACTTTGTCCGGAATTTAGAAAAGAAAAATAAAACACTAAAAATAATGAGTTCAATTGTAAGAAAGGTATTTACCTATTTAATCCTCCCTGTATGCATCGTAGGATTGACTTATTTTCTCGTAAAGAGTATCATGGAGCCTGTTGAGTTCAACAAGCACAAGGATTATCGTTCTGAAATCGCTGTTCAGCGTCTGAAGGATATCCGTGATCTTCAGGTGGCATACAAGAATGTGAATGCCCGTTATGCTTCCACTATGGATTCTCTTATCCTTTTCTACAACGAAGGTAAGATGAAGATTGCGCTTCAGGTGGGTTCTAAGGATGACTCTCTTGCCATGGCGCATACAGACCAGATCAAGAAGAAGTATCGCAACCTGAAGGGTGACAAGCTCAATGAGAAGCTTCACGAACTCTATCTTGCCGGTGAGCAGAACCTCGTGTTCCAGGTAAGCAGCGAGATTGCAGTGAAGGATACTCTCTTCAACAGCCGTCCTGGTTTCGTGGTTGACTCTCTCGCATTCATCCCATTCAGTGGTGGAGATTCGGTTATCTTGGCTTCTACAATCAAGAAGGTGTCAGGTGTAAATGTTCCTCTCTTCGAGGCTAAGATGCCTTACAAGAGCCTTCTCAGAGGTCTTGACAACCAGCTTAGAATCAATCTTGACGCTGAGCAGGAGGATAGAGGCCACTATAAGGGTCTTATGGTAGGTAGCATCGACGCTCCTAATAACAACGCAGGTAACTGGGAGTAATTTTTCCCGTAATGCGCTGGCTTTAAATTCTATTGCTATGTCGCAGAATAAAGACAGGATATCCATTCAAGTCGGCTTGAGTGGATATTCTTTTAAAATATATACAGCCGACGAAGTAAGGACATCTGCGTGGATCTCAGCAGAACGTATATTTACGACTCAGGAGTTCCTGCGCAGGTATGATGAGGTGGAGATATCCGTCTTTACCCCGAAGGTCACTCTTGTTCCGGAACAGTTCCATGGGGAAGATGCATGCGTGATGTCTCTTCGTGATGTTGCCGATCTTGCTGACGGTGATGCGGTCCTTTCGGTCCCTGTCCCTGAGTTTGCAGCGGTTCTTGTATATTCCAATAATATCGGTGAAACGTTGTCAAGAGCGGTTTCGGAAACAGTTCTCGACAAAGAGGGCAACAAGTCCTGTCCTCTTCCTGAAATGTATTACATGCTCAGGTCTGTCCTCAGCCTTCCTGATTACAACAAGATACTGGCTTCGTATATGGATGGTGTCCTGTATCTTGTCATAGCTCAGGGACGCAGTCTGCTTTTATGCAATTCTTATCAAGCTCCGGATTTTACCACGGCACAGTATTTCATCTTCCTGGCGATGAAGAATCTTCAGCTTAATCCGGAAGTGTCTACAATATGTTTCCGTACGCCTTTGTCGGAAGAGGATGAAATGTCCCTGTACCGTTACTTCAAGAATGTGGAGCAAGTGTAGGTCATGAGAATAATAGGAGGAAAGTTCAAGGGGAAGACAATAATGCCCCCTCAAGGTTACAAGGCAAGACCTACTACGGATTTTGCAAAGGAAGGTTTGTTCAACATACTTAACAACGAGTATGAGATGGAAGGACTTCAGGTGCTGGACCTGTTTGGAGGTACCGGTGCCATTTCATATGAATTTGCTTCCAGAGGAGCTTCGCGGGTATACTGCATTGAGATGCTCCCTCTTCATGCCAGTTTCATAAAGTCTCAGGCGGCCAAGTTCGGTATGGATAATCTGACGGTTGTGCGCCACAATGTGTTTGAGTTTCTCGAGATCTGCCGTGAAAAGTTCGACCTCATCTTTGCGGATCCACCCTATGCTTTAGAAGGACTTGCAGATATACCGGATAAGGTCTTTGCTAAGGATATCCTGCATCCGGGTGCGTATTTCATTCTTGAGCATCCGGAAGAATTCAATTTTGAATCACATCCTTGTTTTGTCAAGGAAAAGAAATATGGTAATGTTCATTTTTCCTTTTTTGAGAAAAAGTAGTTTATAGTAGTTAGTAGTAGTTATGAAATTTAACCTGAAAGACGTATTCCAGCCCAAGCTGTATGGGCTGTTGAGAAAAGGACGCTATGATAGCAAGACCTTTACTTCCGATCTGATTGCCGGAATAATTGTCGGCATCATCGCCCTTCCTTTGGCCATCGCCTTCGGTATCGCCAGTGGTGTAACTCCCCAACAGGGTCTCATCACGGCCATAGTTGCCGGTTTTCTGATCTCATTCTTTGGCGGCTCCAACTTCCTTATAGGAGGACCTACCGGTGCCTTCATTGTGATTGTTGCTGGAATTGTAGGCCAGTATGGCATGCAGGGACTTATCATTGCGACCATAATGGCAGGAGTGTTCCTTGTCGTAATGGGAGTCTGCAAGATGGGTGTGATCTTCAAGTTCATTCCTTATCCTATCGTGGTCGGATTCACGAGCGGTATCGCCCTGACCATATTCTCTACCCAGATGAAGGATTTCTTCGGTCTGCCCCTTGACCTTGAAGTCCCAGCCGGATTCATCCCTCAGTGGGGATGCTATTTCCGGAATCTCGGAAGCATCGACTGGGCTGAATTCGCCATGAGCATGGTATGTCTTGTAATCTGCTTCAGCTGGAGCAAGGTTACTAAAAAGGTACCGGGATCACTTATTGCTCTTGTTGCAGGTACTGTCGCTTCGGTGCTTCTGAACAAGTTTGCCGGAGTCGAACTGGCTACCATCGGTTCAAAATTCCCGGAATTGGCAAACGGTCTGCCGATGCCTAAACCTGTGGCGCCGGAATTTGATTTCGAAACAATAAAAGGTCTTGTGTCTCCTGCGTTTACCATTGCCATCCTTTGTGCCATAGAGTCTCTTCTTGCCGCTATGGTGGCGGATGGTGCGACAGGAAAGCAACACCATGCAAATACGGAACTTATCGGCCAGGGTATCGCTAATATAGTTACTCCTCTTTTCGGAGGAATACCGGCGACAGGTGCGCTTGCAAGAACCATGGCCAGCATCAACAATGGAGGAAAATCTCCTGTTACAGGCCTCATTCACGCCGTGGTCCTGCTCCTTATCTATCTCTTCCTGATGCCGTATGCGATTTATATCCCTCTTTCATGCCTGGCTGCGATTCTCGTGCAGGTAGCATATAACATGAGTGAGTGGAGGACTTTCAAATATCTTCTTCGTGGTGACAAGTCAGATGTCGCTGTGCTTCTGATCACATTCTTCCTGACAGTGATCGTGGATCTTACGGTTGCAATCGAGGTAGGTGTCCTTCTTGCTATCGTGCTTTTTGTACGTCGTGTCATGGAGACTTCACAGATCAATGTGCTGCAGGATCATAGCATTGCTGCCACAGAGGACCCAGAGAAGGCTGCTCTGGAGAATACAGACCGTCTCGATATTCCGGACGGTGTCGAGGTATATGAAATCGACGGCCCATTCTTCTTCGGACTTGCGAGCAGATTTGAGGAGCTTGAAAAAATGAAGAACAAGGGAGCGAAGGTGCGTATCATAAGGATGAGGAAGGTGCCGTTCATAGATTCTACAGGAATCAACAACCTCCGTAATCTTTGCGAACGTACCCGTAAGAGGGGAGTGACCGTGATACTTTCCGGTGTCACGGAGAAGGTCCAGGCATCTTTGGTGAAATTCGGAGTAGATAAGGAGATCGGTGCGGAGAATATATTCCCTCATATAATCCCTGCTCTTACCAAAGCGACAGAAATAGTAAAACGTTAATATATGTATAATAAGGAACATGGCCTGTATGTGGCCCACGGCCCTGACGGCCCGATTTCTATTTGTGGTAAGATGGCGAACCGCCACGGACTGATTGCAGGTGCCACAGGTACCGGAAAGACTGTTACGCTTCAGGTGCTTGCGGAGACTTTCTCACAGGCAGGGGTGCCATGTTTCATGGCGGACATGAAAGGTGACCTTTCCGGCATAAGCCAGACGGGCGCGATGAGCGGATTCATAGAGAAGAGATGTTCTGAGTTCGGTATCACCTCGCCTGAATTCGGGTCATGTCCGGTACGTTTCTTTGATGTTTTCGGTGAGCAGGGCCATCCTATGAGGACTACCGTGTCCGATATGGGACCTCAACTTCTCTCCCGTCTGCTCGGCCTGAACGAGACTCAGGAGGGCATCCTCAACATAGTATTCAGGATTGCTGACGACAGAGGACTTCTCCTGATAGACATGAAGGACCTCCGGTCCATGCTGAACTATGTGTCTGAAAATGCAAAGCAGTATACTGCGGCATATGGCAACATAACGGCGCAGAGTGTCGGAGCCATCCAGCGTGCCCTTCTCACTCTTGAGAATCAGGGTGCGGACAAGTTCTTTGCTGAGCCGTCATTCGACATATATGATCTTCTTCAGTGCGAACAGGGTAAAGGAGTGATGAATGTGCTGGCAGCCGACAAGCTGATGCTTCAGCCTAAACTGTATTCGACATTCCTTCTGTGGCTTCTTTCCGAACTGTATGTGCAGCTTCCGGAGGTCGGAGACATGGACCTTCCGAAACTGGTCTTCTTCTTTGATGAGGCGCATATGCTCTTTGACGAGACTTCAAAGGCTCTTGTTGATAAGATAGAGCAGGTTGTCCGCCTTATACGAAGCAAGGGTGTGGGAGTGTATTTCGTGACCCAGACCCCTACGGATATTCCGGAGGAGATTCTCGGGCAGTTGGGTAACCGTGTCCAGCATGCTTTGCGTGCCTTTACTCCGAAGGACCAGAAGGCGGTCAAGACTGCAGCAGAGACTTTCAGAGCCAATCCTTCCTTCAGGACTGCCGATGCAATAATGGAACTTGGTACAGGTGAGGCACTTGTCTCATTCCTGGATGAAAAGGGCGCTCCTTCCATGGTAGAGCGTGCCAGGATACTCTTCCCGTTGAGCCAGATCGGTGCGGTGACGGAGGGACAGAGAGGACAGATAATAAACCAGTCGCGTCTTTACGGCAAATATGACAAGGTCGTTGACCGTGAAAGTGCTTTCGAAGTGCTGATGGAGGAAGCGGAAAAGGCTCTTCAGGCGGAGCAGGAAGCCGCAGCCGGGGTTGAAGAGAAGGCAGCCCGGGAAAAGAAGTCCGGCAAGGGCGGAGGACTGCTTAAAGGTATTTTCGGAGCGGTTGTCGGGGCTATGGTGACGAGCGTGACAAGTTCAATAGGTACAGAAGTCTCGAAGAAGGTGACCGGTAAGAAGTCCAGGACAACGGCAAAGGATATAGCTGGAAAGGCAGTCGGTTCCGCAGCGCGTACGGCAACCAGACAACTGACCAGAAGCGTGCTCGGAACACTCCTGAAATAATCCCGGTTTACATGAGCCAGTCGGACATGTCCTGTCCTTCTGCCAGAGCATTACGGATGGTGGTCGACGATATGTCGACCATTTCTGCATCCAGAAGGGTGATTCTGTATGAAGGCTCTTCTCTGAGAAGGTCTGCCCTGACCTCATTCAGATCATAGCCCTTGCGAGGATATACCGCTGCTCCAAATTCCCTCAGTATGCGTCCGTAGTCGCGCCAGCGGCGTATGTCAGCAAGATTGTCCGCGCCCATGACAAGGGAGAAGGCATTGCCGGGCTCCCGTTTGCAGAGAGTGTCCAGGGTGCGAATGGTATAGTGAGGTTCCGGCATGGTCAGTTCTATGTCGTCGACCTTCACCTTTCCGGAAACTTCATCCGATGTTTCCGGAAAATGTCGTCCGACTGCTTCTATGGCGGCATTGTAGCGGTCAAGACCGGAGTCGGCGCTGATGCCGTCCTTGAGCGGATTCTTCGGAGATACGATGAGGTATACGCAATCAAATCCGGCCTTTTCTACAAGGTGCCGGATTATGGCCAGATGGCCTATGTGCATTGGATTGAATGATCCGCTGTAAACTGCAATTTTCATGATTCCGTCATGCCGGGTCGGGCGTATTAACGTGCCAGAAATTCTCCTACAACTTGTTCAGCTTCCTTCAGGGCTGTCTGAAGATCGTCGTTGATGAGGGTATAGTCGAATCTGCCTGTTGCGAATTCCATCTCGGATGCTGCCTTTGCCACGCGTTTCTCTATCGCTTCAGGAGTGTCGGTGTTTCTGTTTACAAGTCTCTCACGAAGGATCTCTACCGAAGGGGCCTGAATGAAGACAGAGAATGCCTGGTCTCCGAATATTCTCTTGAGGTTCACTCCTCCCTGTACGTCGATGTCAAATATAATGACATGACCCTTTGCCCAGATTCTCTCCACTTCCGAACGGAGGGTCCCGTAGAATGAGCCTGCGTAGACCTCCTCATATTCCACGAACTTGTCCTCTGCAATCATGCCGCGGAATTCGTCGGCTGTGAAGAAATAGTATTCCACTCCATGCTTTTCCTGTCCGCGTGGTGCTCTGGATGTTGCTGAAATAGAGAACTCAAGTTCCGGATGAAGCCCAAGAAGATGATTTACGATAGTGCTCTTTCCTGCTCCTGAAGGTGCGGAGAATATAATTACCTTATTGTTCATAATTCTTTTTCAATATTTCACAAAAATAATTATTTTTGCAAAGATATTGTGTTAACGAAACGATTTTTAAACAATTTATAGATTTATGGTATCTTATAAGGAACTCGGTCTTGTGAACACCAAGGAAATGTTCGCAAAGGCTATCAACGGTGGCTATGCCATCCCAGCATTCAACTTCAACAACATGGAGCAGCTTCAGGCTATCGTTTCAGCTGCAGCTGAGACAAAGTCTCCAGTTATCCTTCAGGTTTCAAAGGGTGCTCGTAACTACGCAAACGCAACACTTCTCCGTTACATGGCTCAGGGAGCTGTTGAGTATGCAAAGGAACTCGGTTGGGCTAACCCACAGATCGTTCTTCACCTTGATCACGGTGATTCATTCGAGACTTGCAAGAGCTGTATCGACTCTGGTTTCTCATCAGTAATGATCGATGGCTCTCACCTTTCATACGAGGACAATATCGCTCTCACAAAGAAGGTTGTTGAGTACGCACACCAGTTCGACGTAACAGTTGAGGCTGAGCTCGGCGTTCTCGCCGGTGTTGAGGACGAAGTTGTTGCTGCTGAGTCAACTTACACCAAGCCTGAGGAAGTTATCGACTTCACTACACGTACAGGATGCGACTCGCTCGCTATCTCAATCGGTACATCACATGGTGCTCACAAGTTCACTCCTGCACAGTGCACACTCGTAAACGGTGTTCTTGTTCCACCACCATTGGCATTCAACGTTCTTAAGGAGATCGAGGTCAAGCTCCCAGGCTTCCCTATCGTACTCCACGGTTCATCATCAGTTCCACAGGACGAGGTTGCTACAATCAACCAGTACGGCGGAAACCTCAAGGCTGCTATCGGTATTCCTGAAGAGCAGCTCCGTAAGGCTTCACAGTCAGCAGTATGCAAGATCAACATCGACTCTGACTCACGTCTCGCCATGACAGCTGCAGTACGTAAGGTTCTTGCTGAGAATCCGGCTGAGTTCGATCCACGTAAGTATCTTGCTCCTGCACGTGAGAACATGAAGAAGCTCTTCAAGCACAAGATTGTGAACGTTCTCGGTTCAGACGGAAAGGCTGAGTAATCAATGCACGGAATAAAGAAAAGGGTTCATGCTGCTGCATGAACCCTTTTTAATTATAAGTGCGGTTATTTGCTGGCAATGTAATCCTGATAATCCTCCATTGAACGTGTGATCACGTCCTTTGCCACATCCGGACCGTATATGCTGATGAACTGCATTCGGCTGGTGTGCTCGCCTGGAATGTCCTTGTAGGTGCTGAAGTAGTGGATCAGACGGCGGATGATATCAGACGGCACCTGTTCGATATCAGTCATCATTCCGTACACGGCGTCGCTTTTCAGTACTGCGATGATCTTGTCGTCGGCCTGATTGTGGTCAAGAAGACGCAGACCTCCGATCGGACGGGCATTGACGATGATGTCTCCGTGGGTCACATCCTTTTCTGTAAGGATACAGATGTCAAGAGGGTCGCCGTCTCCTTCTATGTCGAAGCGTACGAGAGCCTTGTTTGTGAGTTCCGCCATCTTCGGTCCGCAGTATGTCCTCGGGAGGAAACCATAGAGCGAAGGTACGATGTTGGAGAATTTCTGTGGACGGTCCAGAGACAGGTAGCCTGATTCCTTGTCCACTTCATATTTTACTGTGTCCGTAGGCACGATCTCGACGAATGCCCTTACCTCTTCAGGTACGCTTTGACCAAGGCTGATTCCATGCCATGGATGGGCTTTATGTGCGTGACTGAAATCCATTATGAATAGTTTTTGACATACAAAGTTAATAAGTTTTTCTATCTGTCGTTCATTTGCAGCAGTTTTTCGCCTATAATTCGTGCTGAAATGCCGACGAGCTCCTCACATGGGCGTTTCTTGTAATATTCTGGTGTGCGGTCAGAGGGTTCCGGTGATTCCATGGAAGCCGGTGATGATGAGCCCATGGGTGTAAGTCCAAGTAGTTCCCGGCATACAATCGAACCGTTCAATTTCCTGAATTCACCAGCGACTTCCTGTACGAGGGCATAATTGCGTGTCCTTCCGTTCTTGTCCGCAGGATTGTCGGCCGGAGCGACAAGACCTGCCAGGAGTACCATGCCGCTTACGCTGCCGCACACTTCCCTCATGCGGCCCATGCCTCCTCCGAA
>JAZNAW010000003.1:0-5911 GCA_045586745.1 Candidatus Cryptobacteroides sp. | reverse complement strand
CATTTTTACCCGTTGTGAGAGGGTTCTGGTAATGCCATATGATATGCTTCACGTGGGTCTCCATTGGCAAGATGTATTACCCCACAGTGCCTGAATCCGTATTTGCGCAGGATATGGTGCATTATGACGTTATCCTTATGGGTGTCGATGCGTATGCAGGCTGTCTGAGTGAAAGCCCAGTCAAGAAGACTTAGTGCAGCGTTATTTCCAGGTTCTGAGACGGCAATCCTGTGGATCACATGGTAAGGGGAGTCGTCCGGCCATTTTCCGTCATATATGACAGCGTAGGTCGGATCAGGACCGGGAATGAAGGCCATGGTAGCAATTACTTTGCTCTGACCGTTATCCAGACATAGAACCATGCAATGGCCGTTTTCAATATCCTTCCTGACAATCTCTTCGGACGGATAAGAGTCGTTCCACTGGTTCATGTTTCCGCTTTCCCTCATTATTCCACGGGCTTTCCGGAAAATCTCCATCAGTGCCGGTATATCATCATATGTCGCTTTTCTTATCATGACATTCAAAGGTAGCAAGTATTTAGTGGAACTAACATAAATTTTCTGTATATTTGCCCGATTATTTGCAAATTCATTATTACCAAAGATATGGAAGAGGTAAACAAGGAAGTTGTTGAGACCAGGAATCTCAACTTTTTGGAAGAGATCATCGAGGCTGATCTCGCAAGCGGCAAGTGTGAATCTGTCATGACACGATTCCCGCCTGAACCGAACGGATATCTCCACATCGGTCATGCGAAGAGCATCTGCATCAACTTCGGTCTGGCTAAGAAATATGGCGGAAAGACAAATCTCCGCTTCGTCGATACCAACCCTGTAAAGGAAGATACAGAGTATGTGGATTCCATCAAGGAGGATATCAAGTGGCTCGGCTTCGAGTGGGAGAACGAGCGTTATGCTTCTGACTACTTCGATCAGCTTTACGAGTGGGCGGAGGAACTTATCAAGAAGGGACTTGCCTATGTGGATGACCAGACACAGGAGGAGATCCGTGCAGGTCGTGGTACAGTTCAGGTGCCTGGAACCGAGAGCCCTTACCGTAACAGAAGCGTAGAGGAGAACCTCCAGCTTTTCCGTGACATGAAGGCAGGAAAGTATGCAGACGGCGAGAAGGTCCTTCGTGCGAAGATTGACATGGCTCATCCGAACATGCTTTTCCGTGACCCTCTCCTTTACCGTATCATACATGCCCATCACCACCGTACAGGTGACAAGTGGTGCATCTACCCTATGTACGACTATGCTCACGGCCAGTCAGACAGTATCGAGAACATCACTCACTCTATATGTACCCTCGAGTTCGACGTTCACCGTCCTCTCTACGACTGGTTCATCGAGAAGCTCGGCATCTTCCCGTCGCATCAGTATGAGTTCGCAAGGCTCAACCTTACTTATACCGTGATGTCTAAGCGCAAGCTCCTCGAGCTCGTGAAGAACAACTTCGTAAGCGGCTGGGACGACCCTCGTATGCCGACCATCTGCGGTATCCGCCGTCGTGGCTATACTCCTGAATCAATGCGTATGTTCGCTGAGAAGGTGGGTGTTGCAAAGCGCGAGCAGCTTATCGACCTCCAGCTTATGGAGTGGTGCGTACGTCAGGATCTCAATGAGCGTTCAAACCGTTATATGGTGGTTCAGGATCCTGTGAAGCTCACCATCACCAACTGGGAGCCTGGCAAGGTGGAGTGGTTCGACGCTCCTCTCAATCCTGCAGATCCTGAAGGACCGTCGCGTAAGGTTCCTTTCACCGGTGAGGTATATATCGAGAGAAACGACTTCATGGAGGAGCCTCCTAAGAAGTATTTCCGTCTCAAGCCGGATGGAGAGGTCCGTCTCAAGTATACATATATCATCAAGTGTCAGGAGGTTGTAAAGGATGCCGAAGGCAATATCGTCGAGATCAAGTGTACTTATGACCCTACATCAAAGCCGGGAGCAGGCGAGTGGCGTTCTGTAAAGGGAACTATCCACTGGGTGTCTACAGAACATGCCAAGGAAGTTGAACTCAGACTGTACGACAAGCTCTTCACCGAAGCGCAGATGGGACAGATACCTGAAGGAGAAGACTATAAGAACTATCTCAATCCGGAGTCTCTCGTGATCGGAAAGGGATATGCAGAGCCAGCCCTTCTTGAAGATAATTCAGGAATTGCAGTCCAGTTCGAGCGAGTAGGCTACTTCTTCAAGGACTACGACAGCACCCCTGACCACTTCGTCTTCAACAAGACAACAGCACTCAAAGACAGCTTCAAGTTCTAGGTAGAACAAACGAGCAGCACCGAAATTCATACGATCCTCCCCGCAAGCGGGTCCCCTCCCTTTTCGGGAGTCAATGTCGTATCGAATTTCGGTGCTGCTCGTTTGTATATGTACGGTTTACTTCTGATAAGCGTCAAGTCCGCTCTGGAGGAAGTCGACGAAGCCGTTGATAGAGAGGTCGTAGCCGCGGACAGGGACGAGCATTTCTCCGTCAGGGGAGAGGAGTACGTAGTTCGGCTGTGCGTTTACATTCCAAAGAGTGCGCGCTGTGTATGAGTTTGCGCGTCCGAGGTCCTTGTAAACCTTTCCTGTCTCGGCGTCTGTAACCCATTTGTCCTTGTCGAGCTTCTGCTTGTCGTCTGTGTAGAGAGCAAGCACCACGAAGTCGTTCTTGAGCATTCCGAGTACCGTAGGATCGCTCCATACTCTGGACTCCATCTCGCGACAGTTTACGCATCCGTGGCCTGTAACATCCACGAAAACGGGCTTTCCAGCCTTCTTGGCAGCTTCAAGAGCGCTGTCTAGGTCAAAGTAACCCTGAAGGCCGAGAGGGAGGTGGAGACCGAAATCATTCTCGATCACGACCTGTTCGGTTTCCGTCACAGTACCGGCTGATGAGTTCTGACCTATGACGAAATCCTGTGTCGTGATAGGAGGCAGATATCCTGATAATGCCTTGAGAGGTGCACCCCACATACCTGGGATGAGATATACTACGAATGACAGAACTGCGATAGCGAGCGCAAGACGTGGAACCTTGAGGTACTCAAGAGGCTCGTCGTGTGCAAAACGGATCTTTCCTAGGAGATAGAGACCCAGAAGGGTAAACACCACGATCCAGATTGCAAGATATACTTCTCTGTCGAGGATTCCCCAATGGTAGGTCTGGTCAGCGACGCTTAGGAACTTGAGTCCGAGGGCAACCTCGATGAATCCGAGCACGACCTTCACTGAATTGAGCCAGCTTCCGCCGCTCTTCTTGAACTTCTTGAGAAGCGAAGGCGAGAAGGCAAGTACAGTGAAAGGAAGTGCGAACGCTGCAGAGAATGCAAGCATGGTCACCATAGGCTCCCAGAACTCGCCCTGAGTAGACTTGATCAGGACTGAACCTACTATAGGACCTGTACATGAGAATGATACTAGTACAAGTGTAAGTGCCATGAAGAACACTCCTGCGAGTCCTTTCTTGTCCGATCCCTTGTCGCTCTTGTTCACGATGGACTCAGGAAGAGTGATTTCAAATGCTCCGAAGAACGATGCCGCGAACACCATGAATACCACGAAGAAGATGATGTTAGGAAGCCAGTGAGTAGACAGCCAGTTGAAGATGTCTGCTGTAACTGCATCTCCACCGATGATCCTCGTAAGCATGATGATCACAGAGATCGGAACGGTATAGAGAAGTACGATGAACAGACCGTACATTGCAGCCTTGAATCGTCCTGCAGCAACATTCTCGGATCCCTTCATGAAGAAAGAAACTGTCATAGGTACCATTGGGAATACGCAAGGAGTAAGAAGCATGGCGAATCCCCAGAGGATAGCTTCGATGATAAGTGCCCATATAGAGCCGTCCTGTTCCTTTACTGGGGCTGCGACAGCGTCTGCTGATCCGATTGTAACATTGAAGTCATAGTATTCCGCCTTGCAGGCACCTCCTGTACATGCATTGGAAAAGATGGTTCCTGTATATACGGCCTCATTTCCGTCAAGCCTGATGTCCTGTGCGATGATGATCTCGTCCTTGTAATGCTTTACGAGGTCTCCGAACTCATCCACTTCCTCCACCGGAGTTCCGAGTTCATATGGAGTTCCGGACAGCTCTCCTCCTTCAACAGCAGCGTCCAGTATCTCCGTCGCCGAGAACTCATCCGTCAGGGTGTAGGTGTGATAACCGGAAGCTACCTTGCCGGTAAATACTGCTCTATAAATGTCTCCATCCACATGCTCGACCTCTGATGACCAGGTTACAAGCTGTGATGGCGTCAGTTGCGCAAATGCTGACAGACCGATAAGAACGGCTGTCAGCAATGTGATGATTCTTTTCATTATATATGATTTGTTATTTTGCAAATGCTACAGATCTTGTCTCTCTGATGACCGTAATCTTCACCTGACCAGGGTAAACCATCTCCTCCTGTATCTTTCTTGCGATTTCAGTTGACAGTGATTCTGCATCCTGGTCTGTCACCTGGTCTGCACCGACGATTACGCGAAGCTCGCGGCCGGCCTGGATAGCATAAGTCTTTGTGACGCCCGGATAGGACTGTGCTATGTTCTCCATGTCCTTGAGCCTCTTGATGTATGACTCGATGACTTCACGGCGTGCTCCAGGACGTGCTCCTGAAATGGCGTCGCCGACGAGAACAAGCGGTGCTATGATCGATGTCATTTCAACCTCTTCATGGTGCGAACCGATTGCGTTGCAGATTTCCGGCTTTTCCTTGTACTTCTCGGCAAGCTTCATGCCGAGGATTGCATGTGGAAGTTCCGGATCTTCATCAGAAACCTTTCCGATATCGTGGAGGAGTCCTGCGCGCTTTGCGATCTTCGGATTAAGACCGAGTTCAGATGCCATTGTGGCACAGATGTTCGCAACTTCGCGTGCATGCTGGAGAAGGTTCTGACCGTATGATGAACGGTACTTCATTCTACCGATGAGCTTCACGAGTTCTATATGCATTCCGTGAATGCCGAGGTCGATGCATGTCCTCTTGCCGGTTTCCATGATCTCGTCCTCAAGCTGCTTCTGTACCTTTGCCACAACCTCCTCGATACGTGCAGGATGGATTCGTCCGTCGATTACGAGCTGGTGGAGAGCAAGACGCGCAACCTCCCTTCTTACCGGGTCGAATGCTGAAAGAAGGATTGCTTCAGGAGTGTCGTCAACCACGATTTCGACTCCGGTCGCAGCCTCGAGAGCACGGATGTTACGTCCTTCGCGGCCGATGATTCTTCCCTTGATCTCGTCGCTTTCGATATGGAATACTGTCACTGCATTCTCGATGGCAGTTTCAGATGCCGTTCTCTGTATTGTGTTGATCACGATTCGTTTAGCTTCTTTGCTGGCAGTCAGTCGAGCCTCGTCCATGACATCGTTGATGTATGACTGCGCCTGTGTCCTGGCCTCGGCCTTCATGCTTTCCATGAGCTGGTTCTTTGCCTCGGCTGCTGTAAGGCCGGCAATCTCCTCTATCTGTCGGATCGCTTCCTGACGGAGTTTCTCGTATTCCTCAGACTTCTTTGTGGCTATTTCAACCTGTGCCTTGAGGTTCTCCCTGATCGCATCAGCCTCCTTGTTCTTGCGTCCGAGTTCCGAATTCTGCTGGTTGAGACTGTTTTCCTTCTGCTTCAGACGGTTCTCGACATCATTGATATGCTTGTTCTTTTCATTGATGTACTGCTCATGCTCGCTCTTGAGCTGGAGGAATTTCTCCTTTGCCTGGAAAATCTTCTCTTTCTTGATGCTCTCCGCTTCAAGCTCTGCTTTCTTGATGATGTCTTCCTTCTGTCCTTTGAGAACTATTCTATGGACAATTATGTAGGCTGCCAGTGCGGCTGCACCGCTCAATAAGCCTGTTAAAACTGGAATTAAAGTGTTCATGATGTATATATAAGGTTTAAGTCTTTAC
>JAZNAW010000002.1:0-12669 GCA_045586745.1 Candidatus Cryptobacteroides sp. | reverse complement strand
GCAGCGAGACCACACTGGCCGGCAAGAAGAAGCCTGCCATAATCTTCATGTTCGGAGGAGGATTCATACGCGGCACACGCGACAACCAGGACTACAACTCATGGTTCAGGATGCTTACCGAGAACGGATACAAGGTCATATCGATCGACTACAGGCTGGGACTCAAAGGTTCATCAAAAGTAGGAATAGCGCAGGTGAATGTACTTGACAATGCCATACACATGGCCGTCGAGGATCTATTCAGCGCCACAAACTTCATCATAGAAAATGCCGACCAGTTCGGTATCGATCCGTCAAACCTTGTCATCAGCGGATCATCTGCAGGAGCAATTACCGTGATGCAGGCTGAATACGAGATTGCGAACAGGACATCATGGGCATCAGTACTTCCTGAAGGATTCAACTATGCAGGCGTGATGTCATTCTCCGGAGCCATCCTGTCCAGAAAAGGTCCTGTCAAGTATGCGGAAGAGCCCTGCCCTACCCTCATGCTTCACGGAACCGCCGACAAACTTGTTCCTTACAAGCAGATCGCGCTATTCAACCTGGGATTCTACGGAGGCGGAAAACTTGTCAAGAGGTTCCAGAAATTCGGCTACGACTACAACATGTTCCATTTCATAGACTATGGACACGAGATTGCCGGCTCCATGTATTCCACACTTGATCTGCAGATCGACTTCCTTGAGAAGAATGTGATGCAGGGCAAGAAAAGAATCATCGAGGCCTGGATTTCAGACCCCGATGTATGGAAAGGCGCCGGCCCTCAATCCCGCAAGGAACTCTACGGAGAATAGCCTACTGCAACTGCCTGCCTTCGTACTGCTCCGAAGATTTGTAATGTCCCGAAAGTTTGGACAAATCTACAACTGACAGGCTTCGAACCACCCCTAAGATTTGGACTAGGACTGGGGCTGGAGACTGCCCCAAATGTTTGGAATGCAGCGGATGTTTGGAATGCAGCGGATGTTTGGATCAGAAAACGAGGCTATTTTTTGATCCAAACTGCCAAATTCCATGATTCCAGCCCCGAAAACGCCTTTTTCGTGAGTTTCAAACAAAAAATCACAGTATTTTTTGTTTGAAACCAGTAATCCCTGCCATCGGAAAGCAGAAACACAGGAAAAATGCTTTCCTCCCGGCAGGGATTACTGGTTCGATAAGAAGTTTTCCTGATATGACATCTAACTCACTTCGAGCGGAGTTTAAGAATCAAGATTCCAAACAGGTCAAAAGAAATCTGTTAATCTGTTTATATGATCAAACAATAGTATTTGCTCATTTAGCGAACGAATCTCCTTTAGCAGATATGAAAAAACAACTGTCTGCACTACCGTAGTATGAAACAGATGAATTGGATCGAAGAATCGCCTTGTTTTTTGATCGAAAGTGACGTTTTAGGCGGCTGGAGGGCTTAAGCGATTTGGATCAATAACACAGTGATTATTTGACCGTGAGCTTTGATAGCTTTTAGAACAGACTGTTGTTTTGTAGGATTTATTACCGACGGGGATATGAGAAGGCAAGGCAACGACAGGCTTGAGTTTCACTGACAGAAAATGTATGGCGAAGATAGCGTATTGCATCTGAAATTTGCGACCTGGTCATGTCATATACGGATTTCCTTCCTGAATCAGGGAGTATCTCCGTATCGATGATGGAACACAGAGAGATATCTGACATAGCCTTGTAATTTGAACGTCCATTTTCGTTTGCAAGCATTCTGTTAAGGCTCTGTAGGGTAATACCTCTTTCTATTACATCCAAGGTTACAGGAGGGTGCGTGCACATATCCTTTTCCTGCTCTGCCCTCCATTCCTCACCGGAAAGACGATTCATATAGTACATGAAAGACCTTGGGGTCACAAACATATTCTCTACTTCAGCCACATCCATTACTGATTCCCGGAGATATACCCCGGACTTTGTCATCTTGAATCCTGACGGATAGAAGGACAGACGAGGCAGATGCCTGTACCATGATTTTTCAGGAAGCAAATCCTCAAGATGCCATTTCCCCAATTCGTTCCGGAAATAGATATTAGCAGAAGAAAACGGATATCCGAAAGGAGTTGCACTCAATCCGTGATGCAAAGGATTTCTCAAGATGTAACACAATGCCGCCAAAATATGATGTAGACCTTCCAACTCCAACACGAAGGGTCCCTCTTCTCCAAGTCTACCCAGTCTCTTGTACTTGTTATTGAAATAGCGTGTATACATAAGCCATACACGCGAGAGGAACTCATCAGGATACTCTGTCCTGACACCCAGGTGCATGTGAGAAGACATTTCTGCATCTGCCAGCAGTACAGAGTCAGTCTCGTATGCAGCCAAGGCAACACAATTGAACAATCGGGCATAATCTTCTTCTGATCGACAAATCAGCTCATCCCCTCCGGACATACAGATATGATACGGCTTCCGCATTGTTTTAATCTTTCTGCAAAACTACTGTAATGCAGACGGACAGAGGCTAAAAAACGGAAAAACTTATAATAAGAAAAGTGCAAAATGACTAAAAAAAGGAAAAATATACATATTTCGCCATACTCCGAAGGTTTGGATCAAAAAACAGCAGCGTTTTTCGTTCCAAACTGCCAAATCAGACAGTTTCAGCCCCGAAAACGCTATTTCCATGAGTTTCAAACGAAAAACTCAGCGATTTTTTGTTTGAAACCAGTAATCCCTGCCATCGGAAAGCAGAAACACAGGGAAAATGCTTTCCTCCCGGCAGGGATTACTGGTTTTTAATCAAAGATGTCTCTATTCCGCAAGCTTGTCAAGGCAAAGTTCGATGAGTTTGCGGACCTGCGGCTTGTAGTCAGGGTTGGAGGCTTTGTGGTGGCGGTGTGCTATGATGCAGCATACGGTACCTGCATTATGTCCCAGATGGGCGGCGATACCGGCGATCGCCGATCCCTCCATCTCGAAATTAGTCACCTTAAGGTCACCGAAACGGAAGCTCTCGAATGTGTCAAGCATGTCCGGCATTGCCAGAGGCATACGGAGCACGCGTCCTTGAGGGCCGTAGAAGCCCGAAGCGGCGATCGTCATGCCAGGATATGTACAGTTCCGGAATTTCTCGCTCATCTTCTCTCCTGCCTTTACGAAATATGGGTCAGGAAGATGCTTGTTCCAACATGTATGTTTCTTGAACGCTTCTTCGATATCCAGCATGGCGATCCTGTCTCTGTCTGCATACCAGTTGAGAAGTCCGTCACAACCCACGGAAACATGTGAAAAGACAAATGCTCCGAGAGGAATCTCCGGCTGGATCGCGCCTGATGTTCCGATGCGGAGAATATTCAGGGTACGATGAACAGGTCTGACCTCACGTGTCTCGAAATCGATGTTTGCAAGAGCATCAAGCTCATTCATCACGATGTCGATATTGTCTGTGCCGATTCCGGTCGATAGCGCCGTCATGCGGACACCCTTGTACTTTCCGGTTACAGACACGAATTCACGGGAGGCATGTCTGAATTCCTTCTCGTCAAAGTATTCCGCAATCATATCAACGCGACCCGGATCCCCAACTAGAATGACATTGTCTGCAAGCTCCTCAGGGCGAAGGTGAAGATGGAAGACCGATCCGTCACCGTTGATTATAAGTTCTGATTCAGCAATTCTCATATTATTCGGTTTTAAAACTTTCAAATATAGTTTTTTACTGCGAAATTTCCTACTTTTGTGCCACAAGAATCATCTCATACAACTATGTGGCAAAGAATTCAGACATTATATCTCGTCATATCGACAGCCCTCATGTTTTCTATGTTCTTCTGCATCTTCGCGACCATCATAGGCCCTGAAGGAACGGAGATCACAATCGCATACAGGGAGAAGCTCCCGTATCTCGTCCTGATGGTAATGCTCATGACAGCACATATCGCGGCGACAGCAAGTTTCAAGACATTCTTTCTTCAGGCACGCGTCAGCATCATCGCCGGTCTTCTTGCACTCGGATTCCAGATATGGATCGTTATCGACATTCTGCGTAACATGAACGAGATGTCATTCTCATTCACAGCCCTCTTCCCTCTTGCGGCTTCAGCTCTGGACTTCATGGCAGCCAAACGTTCGATGGTTGACGAGATGACCGTACAGGCTGTCAGGAGCACCAGAAAGAACCGCAGGAAGAAGAAATAAGTCTATACCAAGGCGAATGACAGGTCTCCCCTACAGCATAATTTTCCATCGACACTGAGTTCGGCCTGACAGAAGAACATGTTCGCACGTTTTGCTTTGAGTCTGGCTGTAACTTCACACAGGTCTCCCGGCCTCACAGGGGTCTTGAAACGGACATTGTCTATGCCGCTGTACAAGGTGGTCTTTCCGACTATTTCATCCTTTACCAGAAGAGCACAGCTCTGCGCCATTATCTCACAAAGTATAACGCCAGGTACGAGAGGATTTCCTGGAAAATGTCCCTGACAGAAAAAATCGTCTTCCCGGATGCGGTATTTCGAATGTGCTACACCATCCGCATCCATTATCATCTCATCCACAAGGAGCATAGGTTCCCTATGGGGCAGATATTTCTTCAATTCATCTCTGTCCATTGAAAATAAGTTTAGGTATGGATTTATGCCTTAAATTTCCTGAATGCCACGCATCCGTTATGTCCTCCGAATCCGAGGGAATCTGATATGGCTATTGTAAGAGGGGCTTCAACAGGAACATTCGGAGTATAGTTCAGGTCACATTCCGGCTCGATCTCGTCCAGATTGATGGTCGGTGGAACGATTCCGTGCTTCAGTGCCAGGACAGTGGCTACCGCCTCTGCAGCACCTGCAGCACCGAGAAGATGTCCTATAGAACCCTTAACCGAACTTATATGCGCCTTATAAGCGTCGTCCCCAAGAGCCAGCTTGAAGGCAGCGCTCTCTGCAACATCATTGAGAGCCGTGCCGGTACCATGTGCATTGATGTACAGGAGGTCTTCAGATGTGTATCCTGCTTCATCGAGAGCCTGCCTTATCGCGGCCGCCTGCGTCGTTCCGTCAGGACGCGGGGCGGTCACATGATGTGCGTCACAGGTATTTCCATAACCGCAGACTTCCGCTATTATCTCCGCACCACGGGCCACAGCATGCTCATATTCCTCAAGTATCAGCATCGCCGCGCCTTCCGACATGACAAAGCCGCCTCTGTTCTTATTGAAAGGAAGGGATGCATACTTCGGATCCTCCGCCCTTGACAAAGCCTTTGCATTTGCAAATCCCGCAATCGCCAAAGGAATGATGGCCGCTTCGGTTCCGCCTGCGATAATTGCATCGGCATAGCCGTGCTTGATTGCGCGGTATGCTTCTCCGATAGCATGGGTGGATGTTGCACATGCGGTCACTACCGGAAGACATGGGCCGCAAGCATTGTTGCGTATCGCGATGTTTCCGGCAGCGATATTCGCAATCATTGTAGGTATGAAAAGCGGTGAAACCCACTTCGGTCCCTCTTTAAGTATCTTTATGGTTTCACGTTCCTGGGTAGAGAAACCGCCTATGCCTGAACCCACATAAACTCCATAACGGGAAGGATCTATGTTTCCGCCTTCAGAAGAGTCAAGGCCCGACTCCCTGACAGCCTGCCATGCTGCAGCGACTGCAAAGATCGTGAACCTGTCCTGCTTTCTGGCAAACGGCGTCTCTATCTCATATTCTGAAGGATCGAAATCCTTTACTTCACCGGCAATCTTCACAGGAAGTCCGTCAGTAGGAATGGAAGTTATGAAATCAATGCCACAGACTCCGTCAAGAAGATTCCTCCAATATGTCTGCACATCGTTTCCGACAGGAGTGATGACACCTGTTCCTGTCACAACTACTCTCTTGTTCATAAATCAGGTATAAGTTATAGTACGTTATTCGTATCTTAAAGCTGTCTTCTTCATGGCCATCAATGCTCCGGACACAAGGTCCTCGACTATAGCCTTTGCAGGCTCTATCTTTCGGACCATGCCGGCGCACTCGCCTGCCATGTAGCTTCCGTTACGGTCTCCGTCCTGCACAGCCTTTCGCAGGGCGCCGCTTCCGAATGCGAGGATATCCTCCCGGCTTACCGACGGATCTGACTCCATTCTTGCAAATGTCTTCGAGAACGGGGTCTTTAGCGACCGTACGGGATGACCCAACGACTTACCGGTAACTATGGTCGATATGTCGGTAGCCTTCAATATCCTCTCCTTGTATTCAGGATGCACATTACATTCCTCCGCAGAGAGAAAACGCGTCCCCACCTGCACAGCTTCCGCTCCCAACATCAATGCCGCAGCGACGCCTCGTCCATCACATATTCCTCCTGCCGCAATCACAGGGATGTCTACAGCATCGGCAACCTGTGGCACAAGAGCCATCGTATGGAGTTCGCCGACATGTCCTCCGGACTCTGCGCCTTCGGCAACTACCGCGTCCGCTCCTGCAGACTGCATCTTCAATGCCAAGGCTACTGAAGCCACAACAGGAATCACCTTTATCCCGGCTTCCTTCCACATAGGCATATATTGAGCCGGAGAACCTGCACCGGTAGTAAGAATCTTTATTCCCTCTTCCACAACCATCTGCGCAATATCTCCTGCATTAGGAGCCTGAAGCATTATATTGACACCGAAAGGCTTGTCAGTAAGTTCACGGCATTTGCGGATCTCGTTCCTGACAGCCTCCGTTCCGGCATTTACGGAAGATATGAGACCCAGACCTCCGGCATTGGAAACCGCAGCCGCAAGGGAGGCATCAGCCACCCAGGCCATTCCGCCCTGAAATACAGGATACTGTATCCCCAGCATGTCACATATTCTGCTTTTTATCATCTTCTTATTCATTGTCAACTTACAAAATTAAACATTTTTTTAGAAATCGTAATACATTTTACCATTCAAAAAGGACTGCACCTGAAACAAAGCCAGCTCCAAAGGCACTCATTGCAATCAGGTCACCTTCCTTGAGAAGTCCCTTCCTCCTGCACTCATCCAGCAATATAGGACAGCTTGCACTCGACGAATTGCCATGGTCGGCAATATTGACATGGAACTTCTTCGGAGGCTGCCGCAGATGATCCCGAACAGCGGAGATTATGCGGACATTTGCCTGATGAAGAAGGTAATGGTCGACATCATCGGCACTTACGCCTGCATCGTCCAATGTTCTGGAAATATCTCCTGAAGCTGCCCTGACTGCAAACTTGAAGACATCCTGTCCCTTCATCTGAAGAGGTACGTCATGCTCCTCCTTTGTTATATATGGTGTAGGATGCAGTACCCTGCGCTGCCACAGCTTATCCGTAGCGCTTGAGGCCGAAAGCCTTATGCTCTTTATATTGTTTCCGGGGGCAAGGACTGCTGCACCGGCTCCGTCCCCGAAAAGGACGCATGTCCTTCTGTCGGTCCAGTCTGTCATGCGTGTAGGCTCCTCGGCGCACACTATCAGCACATTATTGACTCTGCCGGCCTTATGGAAGGATTCAGCGATCTCAAGGGCATGGATGAATCCGGCACAGGCACAATTTATATCCATACAAGGACATGAAGCACCTATGCCTCCCTGTATTATGCAGCTCAACTGTGGTGTGACATATTCGTTCACAACATTTGAACATATTATGAAATCAAGATCAGACGGATCGACTGATGCATCTTCAAGAGCCTTACGCGCAGCTTCTATTGCAAGATCTTCCAGCTTTTCATCAGAAATGACATGACGGTTCCTGACTCCTGTCCTTGTAGTGATCCACTCGTCACTGGTGTCAAGAAAGCCCGAAAGCATTTCATTGGTCACGATTTTCCCGGGAAGGGTGCTTCCTGTTCCGATAATTTTCATTGTCTATAATTTTAGTTGTCGACGCAAAATTATCGGAAGCGGAATTCATCTGAAAACATATGTGGCAGGCTCCTTCCAGATTTGGTAAAAGGCTCATGAGCCCGGTCGCTCCGGGGCAATCTCTTGTTATTTGGGGTAAAATTATATACATTTGTCAGACTAAAACCGAAAGACCGAATATGATTCTTGACGAAAAACTCCCCAAATATCTGTTGGGAAAGTACCAGCTTATCGGTACGGTAACATTCTCCGTGCTGTTTGCAGTGGTGTTCCTGAACATCTATATTCCGTTTTCCGAGACCGCATGGTTCGGGCTCGGAGGTTCTGCATTGTTCATGCACACAGTAGTCTTCATTGCTCTGTCCATACTGATACTCATCTGCAGCAGAATGCTGATGTACAGGTCGAAGAGCATATTTGAAATGACATATTTCGCCTACATAATATGGTGTATTCTTGAGATTCTGGCCATCAGCGGATTCTACACATGGTTCACGACAGGCATCACCCTGCCCCAGGACGGAGACAAGTGGGAAGTGTTCGCCAGAGCGCTCCGTAACGTTTCGATCGCATTGGGACTACCCTACCTGATTTCAGGAATGTACTTTGCCATAATAGACAAGAACAACACTATAAGGCTCATGAACTATGACAACGTCGTGACCGATGAGCCGGCAAGGACAGAATCCGAAAGACAGAAGATAACCCTGTTTGACAACAGCGGAGCTCTGAAGCTGTCACTGAATCCGGAAAGCCTATATTACATCGAATCTGACGACAACTACATCAAGGTATGGTACACCGACAGCAAGGGGGAACTCAAGCAGTACATCCTAAGGTGCCGTCTTAAAACAGTAGAAGAGGACTTCAAAGGAAGCCCTCTCGTACGATGTCATAGAAAATACATTGTAAATCTCAACAAGGTCAGCATGCTGCGCAAGGAAAGCGACGGCTATGTGCTCGACCTTCAGAATGAAGCGATCCCACCTATCTCAGTGACCAAGACCTACACTGACGCTGTGCTCAGCCACTTCACTGAACAGTCTCCGCTCCTTGAACCGATGGACGATTAGTCCTCTGCAGGAGCCACAGGAATCGAATCCACTCTCTTGAACTTCTGGACGAAGTTCTCATCATCCTTTGCCACCCATACCATGGTTGTGGCGGTAAGGCTCTTCACGACATACCGATGCGCCCAGTCACCGCTGTCATGGTCATAATTGCCACGTATTACAGCGCCAAGCTCCACATCTGTCTCAATATAGAATGAGCCTGTCACGACATGGGGCACGTCAGCAAAACTGTCAAGATTCTGATACATAGTGTATGTCCTGTCATTCCTGACAAGATCTATATATACATATGTACCCTCTGCTAGTTCAGCCTCGTTCCACTCGACAAGTTCCCACTTGCCTGAAATGTTGTTTGCATTCACTTCCAGCTGTGGTTCCTCCGGTTCGGACATATCGTTCTTCTCGCATGACACGCTTGTCAGAACCAATGCCGCCAGGAGGGGAAAGAATGTTTTCTTAAGTATATTCATATCGTTGTTCTATTTTTATTCTATAGTTATGTTTATGGTCGACCTGCTTGGGCTCACGCCAAGGTTACGAAGTATCAGAGGTATACGCTTACCCGGTTTCCCTCTGGAAGGGTCGTACGAGATGCGTATCTCGCCTTCCTGTCCGTCCTTGAGGATCTCGGGGATTGTCTCGAAACTGATGCAGTCAGGAAGAAACATCTCCTCACATTCAAGTTTCATGTCGCGGCCGCTCAAGTTAACAAACTTCAGCACCTCGACTCCCTTGGTATCCCTGCTGAATCTGACATCCGTGCTTCGGAGCGCGATGCTTCCCATGCGCACACGATATATTCCGGAAATGTCGGAACCGCCTTCAACCTCGACATTCAGTCTCAATATCGCAGCTGGATTGTTCCCCGGCTGCGTATAGACAAAGACCTTGTGCTCGAATCTGCCTATATGGCCTTTCGGATCGTATCTGACCGTAAGCGGTGTGCTCTCTCCCGGCTTCAGGACATTCTGTCCTGCTGAAGCGGAGACACAGGAGCATGTCGTAGTGAGCCTCCTTACATTCATCTCATCGTTACCGGAATTGGTCATCACAAAAGTGAATGTTTCAGGAGCACTGTCCTCCTTGAGCGGTGCCGCCTTGATGTGTCTGGTATCAAACCTCAACGCAGCTGAATCGCTTGAAAGCTTCGGGGAGTCAACAGCTTCGAGCCTTTCCTTCGGCAGTATCCTTATCTGCGCCCGGACATCCGCAGAGGACAGTCCCAGAACGCAGAACAGGAATATTATTGCCGTAGTCCTCATGGTCTAGAGCCAGCCGTTACCGTTTGCCGTAGCACATACGGTGATGGTAAAGTCAAATGACACTCCACCTGACGATGTGATCTTCGCAGATGTCTGGCCCTCCTTCAGACCCTCAAACTTCAGATGCTTTCCTGCCACTGTATATGACGCCACTGACGAGTCAGCAATATTGACGGTAAAGGTCTGATCTCCTGCATTCTTGAAATACATGGCAGGTGCCAATGTAACCGAACTTCCGACAGCAACAAATACATTCGGGAACGTCATTGGGGTTCCTGCTTCGGAAATGGCCTGAAGGAATGCATATGCATCCACCTGGCCTTTACCCATCTGACCATTATAATTCCTGAGGTCCATGCTGGAGAGATGTACATCTGAAAGGTCCGCCACATATTTGTAGAAATATTTAGGCTTGTCCAGATTCCAGTACTGCTCTACAGGGCGTGCAGTGCTGTACAGAAGTTCCTTGACTTCTTCCGCCTTCACATGTCTGTGATTCTGTGCGGCATATGAAAGACCCAAAGCGACGACTCCTGAAACATGAGGACATGCCATCGATGTTCCTTCCATGTAACCATAGCCGGCCAGATCTCCGGAAGTACCGGACACATTATACGGAAGTGTCGAAAGCACACAACCGAGAAGACCGGCAGACGTACCTTCTCCATATTCATAATAATAGTCCTGGTCTCCGCCCGGAGCACATATTGTCGTACCCTTACCGTAATTGGTATAGACTGCAGGTGTATAGTCTCCGGCTGTTGCGGCTACCGATATATAGTCGGGATATGCTGCCGGATAACTTGCCGCCGGAGCATATTCGTTACCTCCGGCAAAAACGATTATACCTCCATCAATGATTCCGTCAGGAGATCCTGCATTATGGACGAAGTAATCCAGCGCCTTATATTCAAGGATATTGGACTGCTTCCACTGGTCATCATCCGAGAACTGAGGTGTCCAGTCATACGGATTGGCCGCTCCTGAAATGTATCCCCAGCTGCACTGAAGGACGACAGCACCGTTATCCGCCGCATACTTTATCGCACGTACCTCATCCAGAACAGTTCCGGCAAGGGAGCCGGAGAAAATCTGGCATGACATGATCCTCACACCAGGCTTGTCTTCCGTTCCTCCTGCTATTGAAGATATGCCGATACCGTTATCGTTGGTGGCGGCAATCACACCTGCCACATGGGTACCATGACCGGTATCATATCTTCCATTTGTAGCGATTATACCGTTACCGGCAGCAAAGTTATATCCGTAGACATCGCCTGCATAACCGTTACCGTCGTTATCTTCATTGGAACGCCAGATTTCCCCTTCATTCACCCACATGCTGTTCTTGAGATCAGGATGAAAGACATCGACTCCTTCGTCAAGCACTGCAACAATGATAGACGGGTCACCGGTACACAGTCTCCATGCCTCTTCCACGTTGACATCTGCACCTGCAACAAACTTCGTGTCTCCAAGATCACCGTTATTGACCATATGCCACTGAAGTCCGAGATGAGGATCATTGAACATTGCCGGCTTTGCAGATGCCCTCATCTGACCCAAAGCCGCAGCACTGAGAGGAACCGCCTTATTATCAGAAGATCTCTTGAGAGTACGGTTATACTCTACTCTGCTGACTTCTCCAAGCTTAGCGAGATCCGAAGCAACTTCTTCTACAGGATGCTGGTCAGAGAAACGCACCACATACCAAAGGTGAAGTCCTTCCTCACGGGCCTTGCTCTCGGAACGGCTGTCTACAGGAAACACCCTTTCGATCTGATATCCGTCCACAAGGTCCAGGATCTCATCCACAGTCAGGATTCCGGAGCGTCTTGCCGGCATCTCACCTGCCTTTGTTATAAGTCCTGCCGCATCGAGAATCTCACTGACACCCTCGTCAAAACGAACAAGAAGTTCGCCGTCCACAACATCGGCGTTTATCGGAGAAACTTTCTGGTGATGGTCTGTCCCTCCTGCAAGAGGCTCCTTGACATCACAAGCCGGGAGCCCTGCAAGCATAGCTGCCGCCACCAGTATAATACCATATATATTCTTCATATCTGTCATTGTTCTGATTTAAGGTTAGCAGGATTGAACTTCTTATTCTTATAGTGCTCGTAATAATAGTCCATGTTTGCAGGCTCGTTTACAAATCCTGCTGAAGTGCCGTAGGATGTCTTTCCCTCCTGAAGGAAGACCAGCGATGTCGGATACCATAGGTCAAGCTTAGGATGGTATAACAGCCAGTCCGGAAGAGCACCATGCAGACGGTTAAGGTTGATTGCGAAGAGATCCGTATTCGGAAGAATCTTAGGCATGCCTACAAGAATCGAAGGCAATGTATCACATGCACTCACCTCTTCGGCAGTCCATTTAGGGAAATCCGGATCATCCGCAAAGTCAGGGATGACACCTTCCAGATAGTTGACGGAAAGTCTGAGGGTATCGAGATTATCCCAAAGGAGAAGTCTCTTAGGGAAGAGCTTATTACCGTTCTCATCCATATCAGCCTCTTCA
>JAZNAW010000001.1:0-7154 GCA_045586745.1 Candidatus Cryptobacteroides sp. | reverse complement strand
TCTGATGAGAGAGTGAAGGAACTTTACATGGAAGGATTCCGCCTTCATGACCTCAAGAGATGGAACAAGGGATTTGAACGTGTGCATCAGTCCCAGGCACAGCCGGAAGGTAGCCGGATGAAGATCTCTGCCGGAGACTATAGATTTGTCTGGCCTATTCCTCAGAACGATATCGAGGCTCCCGGTTCCGAGATCATTCAGAACAATGGTTACGCATCAAAATAAGACATAGATATATGAAGCAGATTTTGAAATATATTGCACTTGCTTTTGTGGCAGCCGCTCTTTTCAGCTCCTGCCATGAAAGGTATGTGACATATTCCGATGCCGAGTATGTCATGTTTGCAGATACCATGGCTACATATCCTGTCCAGCAGGATGTAGAGTGGTTCAACATACCGGTCGTATCCACCGTGACCCGCGATTATGACCGTACCTTCGGAGTGGAGGTGATCGACAAGGGCAACAATGCCATTGAGAACCATCACTTCCGTCTCCAGTCCAACACGATAACCATCAAGGCCGGCGAGAACCGTGCTGATGTGCTTGTGCATGGATATTATGACAATCTTGAAGCTACCGATTCCCTCGGTTTCCAGCTTCGTCTTGTAATGAACGACAATCTGGAAATGCCTCTTTACGGAAAGGATACCAAGGCTGTCCTTATGAAGAGCTGTCCTTTCGACATCAACAACTTTACAGGCTACTGCGTGCTGACCTCGATGTTCCTTTATCAGTACAGCATCACAGGAAGGTATCAGAGGCTTGTCTACACCGAGAAGCATCCGACGGAAGAGAATACCATCATCTGCCACAACTGGCTTAATGACGGCTATGATGTGACCATGAAGTTCCTTACCGATGATCCGATGAAGCCGTTCGTCGTGATGGATGAAGGTCAGGTCGCGACTGATGAAGGATCGTTCTTCGGAACTGTCCATGGTGACGACAAGATCCAGGTAAGGACAAGTTCCTACTATGACTCCGTGTACTATCCATGCGGCAATTATCTGTACGTGTGGACAGAGATGTATGTGGAGAATCTTGGTGTTCCTGTAGGAACTGTAGGCCACTTCTACAACATCATGGAGTGGGTCAGCGACGAGGAGGCGGAGCGCCTTAAGAATGAAGACGGAATGTAGGATTATTAAACATAGGATTATGAAAAAGAACAATATATTCAGAAGTTTCTCAGCCCTTTTGATGGGATGTGCGGTTTTTATGGTTTCATGTAAGGAACCGGAACCTGAAGTTAAGGTAGAGCCTGATTTTCCGGCTTCAGTTGACAAGACTGTTTCTCCCGGCCAGACAGTGACATTGACATTTGATGCGAATCTTGATTGGGAGGTAAGTGTTCCGGAATCGTCTCTTACGACTTTCTGGATCGAGGACGGTCTTAAGGTAGCGAAGGTCAGCGGTAAGGCCGGCAGCGCTTCCGTGACTATTGGTACCGCATCAAGCGAAGATTTTGATGAGCGTTCGTGTGCGGTTACCATGAAGATGGACGGAAAGTCTCAGCAGATTGCAAGAATCATAATTCCTGGTAAGGAAAGATCTCTTAAGGTATATGTGGCTACATTGGATGAAGACGGTCAGCCTGTATATGAGGACGGATATGTATATGAGGATGCTGAAGCGGAGAGCATTGATCTGTATTGGTCCGGTTCTGATTTCAGGATGCCGGTCAAGATAGATGCAAACTACAGCTGGACAGTAAAGACTCCATCCTGGATAAGTGTTGATGTCCCTGAAGACAGAGTCGGCGAGGTTGCCCTGAATATCCTTGGAGTGCCTTCTGAATATCCTCTCGAATATGCTGAAGGAAAGATTCAGTTCATGGCAGGTGAAACGCCTGTAAAGGAATATTATATTACGATTCCAGGATGTCAGGATATATTCGAACATAAGATAAGCATGGGACTGACTGAAGTCACCTTCAATTTTACAGGACGTGTAAAGACAGATGCGGGATTTGTTGACGGACCGGTATCTGCCACTGTAACCGGTACATCGGGTGTGAAGGTTTTTGCTGTGGAACTTGTAGACGGAAAGTTCGATGTCGAGAGCACTCAGAATCCTGCATGGCTTGAGGTTGATGTCCAGGAATATGACAATACATCAGGTGCGGATGTCCTTCAGGAAAGAACTGTAAGTATTTCGGCGTTAACCAACGAAGGTGATGACCGCAATGCTATGATCTTCTTCCTGCCACCTTCCGCACCTGACCGCAGCGCAAATCTCTTCACTACGGACCTTTCTGCAGTAAAGGAGGAATATGCGGGATATGTGCTTCCTGTCACCCAGCTTTCCAGCGATCAGGAATTCGTGATGATGCTGTCGTCTCCTTCAGAGATGGCTGCCGGAGGTGCGGTGTTCAATGTCTCTGAAGATGCCGCTCTCTTTACTAAGTTCGGTGAGACCAAGTACGCGTATGAACTTGTCTATACCGATCAGTATGCGAGGGATGTCGCACATATGGTGTTCTCTCATGAGGTTACTTCGTATAAGGTCTTCGATGCTTCAGGTTTAGACAAGACATCGGATGATGAATTCTTCCTTTCGTTGATTCTGGATGAAGACAAGACAGGCGGTGTAATAGATATGATTACAGAAGTCAAGTCTTCAGGATTTGTCGTTCTCTACGGATCGACAGATAATGTTCTGGCTGTTGTCAGATGTACGTTGGATCCGGATACCACTATAGGTGATGTCGCTGATGTTGCATTCATCGGTGAGAATGCCCCTTATGCGGAAATGTTCGGTGCAAGCCTTGAACATGTGGTTGACGGTCCTCTTTACGATCAGTACAAGGAATATATGGTGCCTATCTATCATCTCAAGTATACGCAGCCAAACCTTCCTATGCTTATTTCCCTGCCGAATTCCGTCAAGTCATATATGGCAAACCCATGGGCTTTGAGGAATAACTTCAGTGTGAACGGCATGGAGTACGATGACGGAACGTTTGAAAGGATCGACGGAGGCGTGAATATCTATATGACCATGCCTGAAGGCAAGCAGAAGATAGAAGGAAACATCTTCTTCTACAGTTCTGCTGCTCCGTCTAACGACAGCATTGTGCTGGTGCTTGCATGTACCTTTGACCTTACAGGTGCCGAATAATAATCAATGATGAGATTTGACGATATGAGATATATAAGAAACGTGATCCTTTTCATGCTTGCCGGCATTTTTGCCCTGTCCGGTTGTGCCAAAGTGAATGAGCCGGACTATTACGAGCATGATTACGGATATGTGCAGTTCAAGCTGTACAAGGAAGCATCCTATGAAGGTACTAAGGCTGCAGAGGGTCAGTTGGAATACCTTAAGGATGTCACCAAGGTAAGAGTGACGTTGAAGTTTGGGGATAACCTGATTTCTCAGACCTTGGTGATGAGTGCTTCAACTGATGAGTCAGCTGAATACGGACTCAGGAGCGACAAGCTGAAACTACTCGCCGGTAACTATGAGCTGATAAACTACTCGTTGTATGACAAGGTAGATAATGTCGTATATGAGGAAACACCGTCAGAAGATGCCGGTTTCGAAGTGGTTCCGGGAGGATTGTCCGTACACGATCTTGTTGCGGATGTGGTACCTCGTGGCAAGGTACGTTTCACGCTTGTAAAGGATATGTCTTCTTTTGAAGGAAATCCATTCACTAAAGCAGCCAGTCGTGAATATACATTCGATGAGATCGGTTATATCTCCATTGATGTAAGGTCAGAAGAAGGAGTAAAGACAACTTTCGACCGTCTCCCCGCAGATTTTTCTGTCCATTTCAATGAGAAGGATGACAAGGAAGACGGATATCAGACCTCAAGCCTTGTTTGTGATACCCTTCTGGTTCTCAAGGCTGGAGAATATGATGTGGAGTCTTATGCTGTTTATGATTCAGGAAAGAACCTTCTGGAGACCAATACAAGGGTGAATGCATCATTCTCGGTCGAGGACAACAAGACTGCGGAGGCTGATGTCCCTGTAGCCTTGAGGGAGTCTGACGAATATATAAAGGATTATTATGCACTGAAGGTTATCTGGGAAGCCCTTGATGGAGAAAACTGGTATTATCGGGGTGACGAGTGGCCGGTAGGGTCCAACTGGGACTTCAACAAGGATGTGGATCTTTGGGGCGACCAGCCTGGAGTGAAACTTCATGATAACGGACGTGTAGCCTTGATATCCCTGTCAGGATTCGGAATATGCGGGCATATGCCGGATGCCATAGGTCAGTTCACCGAACTGGTGGAACTATACATCGGCAATCATAATGAAACCAATAAGCAGGATGGAGTAAAGCTTCATGATGATCCGACAGTCAGGTTCGGTATGAGCAATTCCAACAGAATGGAACGACACAAAGAGTATCTGCGACGTACCCATACATTGACACAGTTTTCGGAACCAGTGGCAAGAGGACTTATGGAGCATGGAATCTCTATCCCGGAGATTGCGCTTTATGAGACGATGACTGAAGAGCAGATCATTGACAAGAAGACTGGAGATATGAGAATAAAGCCGATGGAAGACATTCTTCCGGGAGTACTTACCAACGGTCTGAAGAGTCTGCCTGAATCTGTCGGTAAGTTGACAAAACTTGAGACATTCTTCATTGCCAACGGTGAGATAACCGAACTTCCTTCAGCAATGAGAAACCTTACTTCTGTAACGGACTTCGAGATATATAACTGTCCTGATATGGAATCTTTCCCTACTGTCATTGCAGAAATGCCGAATCTTACTTCAGTTAACCTTTCTGCAAACCCTCAGTGGAAGGATGTGGATGAAGGTCTCCGTTCTCTTGCATCCGGTCCTGCTGGTAAATCGATACAGATTCTGTATATGAATGAGTGCAGTCTGACAGTCCTTCCTAAGGAGATCAACAATATGAAGAAGCTTGGTCTGCTCAGTGTCGCCAGCAACAAGATCAGCAAGATCGAGTCCGCATATCCTGATGTGGCGTTCGTCCAGCTTTATCTGGACAATAACCAGATCAGTGAATTTCCGCATTATGTGAGCGAGGATGGAAAGAAACTTTTCTTCAGGATTGAAGATGTCGAGACCTTCTCTTGCTCATACAACAAACTTACGAAGTTCCCTAACATCTTTGATGCAGACGCATTGTATGTGATTCCTTCTGTGGACTTTTCTTATAACGACATAGATGGATTTGAGGGTGTAGAGGACGGTACATTCCAGGGTGTCTACATTCAGACACTTTCCATGGCGAACAACCCTCGACTCGGAAAGTATCCTAAATGTCTGGCTGATTCCAAGTCGAAGGTGGATTACATCATCCTTCGTGGCTGTGGCATAGATGAGATTCCTGATGGGTCATTCACCGGAGAGAATGTAAAGTATCTGATGTCACTCGACCTTTCATACAATCATCTTACCGATGTACCGAGAGAATTCCATGCGGCTCATATGCCGTATTTCTATGGAATCGATCTCTCATACAACCGCTTCTCCCATTTCCCTTTCGAACCGTTTGACTGCGCGTCATTGACGATGTACGCAATCAGAGGACAGAGGAACGTAAAGGGTGAGCGTTGCTTGAAGGAGTGGCCTACAGGCGTGTATAACCACACAGGTCTCCGTGCTCTTTACATGGGATCAAATGACCTTGGAAAGATCGAGGACACAATTTCATATCTGATCTATTATCTGGATATCAGTGACAATCCAAACATTGTCTTTGATGCTTCAGATATCTGTTACAACTGGATGAACGGTTCTTACTTCCTGCTTTACGACAAGACGCAGGATATAAGAGGATGTGAGGCGATGTTGGATTAATAAAGGAGGATGAAGATTATGAAAATAACAATATTCAGAATTGCGCTGCTCTGTGCAGCCTTGATTTCAATCCTGTCGTGTGTCGAGGAACCGGATGTGCAATTCGGTCTTGATAGCGATGTAATCGAAGTCGGCCCTGAAGGCGGAATCAAGGTCATCAATGTAAGTTCAGATGACAATTGGATCGCTACTGTCCAGGAGCCATGGATAACAGTTTCTCCTGCAAATGGTATCGGGTCTACAGAGTGTACTGTCTCTATTGATTCTGCACTTGCGGTTACTGCAAGAGAGGCAGTAGTCAGAATCGAGAATCAGGTGACTAAAGAGAGAAAGGACTTTTCTGTACGACAGGAAGGATTCACATATCAGATCACATTGAATGAACCGGAAATCAATATTGCCAATTATGCAAAATTGAACGAACGTCAGTTCGAGGTGAAGGTCAAGACCAATGTTCCATTCAAGGTGGAACTCCCGGCAGGTTCGGAATGGATCACATACAGGAAGCCTGTTTTCAATCTTGATAGGGGAGCCCGTCCGCGTGAAGTCTCCGTCAAGTTTGATTGGAACATTAATACCACTCCTGATCAGAGGGATGTAATAGTGAACTTCACTCCGCTTGAGCCGGATGTCATGTTGTCTGCAAATGACAAACTTAAGATCAGCCAGGCTGCTGCCGAGAAGATTGAGGTCGGTGTAAAGGGTGATTCCCTTGCGATCATCGCAATCCATCAGGCTCTGGGATGTTGGGGTGAAATCGATACGTCGGAGAATATGGAGTTCTGGGACGGTGTCGAGTTGTGGCAGTCCGGCGAGAACAAAGGACGTGTGAAAAGAGCCGAATTCTATATGTTCGGTACGAAGGAAGGCATTCCGTTCCAGGTGAAATATCTTACCGCTGCCGAGGAGTTGTATTTCTATGGAAATACCAATACATTCCTTTTGAGCATTGATCCCGGCGAACATATCTGCGAGCTCGAGAATCTTCGTAAGCTTACCATCGGAGCTTACGGACTTTCAATGTTGCCTGAATCATTCAAGAAACTCAAGAATCTTGAGTACCTTGATATCAGCAGCAATAACTTCAACAGGGTTCCTGAAGTCCTTACTCCTGAGAATTTCCCTAAACTCACGGCATTGATAATGAATTCATGTATGCGCAGTACGATCTATGACCTGAGCAACACGAATAAGACTGATTTCGGAGGCCTGTTTGAAGAGGCTGATATGGATGAGAACGGTAATAAGCTCTTCCCTAAGAGACTTCTCCTTTGGGATAATCTCGATACCCTCAGACTTTCCGTCAACTATCTGGAAGGTGTCATCCCTGACTTTGCGGATGATCCGGATTTCCC